>NZ_BAABEV010000012.1:0-208677 GCF_039540335.1 Actinomadura verrucosospora
GGGGCGCGGCCCGGGCGGGCGCGGCGGTGGCCGGACCCGCGCAGCCAGCGCGGCAGCGTGCGGTCGAGGAACCCGAACGCGGTGTCGCGGTCGCGCAGGTGCACCAGCAGGAGCCCGCCGGGCTTCAGCGCCGCGACGAACCGGTCGAGCACCAGTTCGGCGTGCGGGACGCGCTCGATCAGGTACGAGGCGTGGACGATGTCGAAGGCGCGCGGCGGCAGCGGGACGGTGCGCAGGTCGCCGAGGTGCCAGGCGTCGAGGTCGGGCCGCTCGCAGGTGTAGGCGCGCAGCTCCGGGGACTCCAGGTCGACCCCCGTGACTTCGCGCTCGCGGTCGCCGAGGTCCAGCCCCGTCCCCCAGCCGCAGCCCGCTTCGAGGATGTGGATCCGCTGCAGGGGCTTCTCTAGGGCGTACTGGCGGGCGCGTTCTGAGAAGAGATCGCCGCCGTTGACCGGCGACGTACGCAGATCGGTCACAATCTCGCAGCGTAATCGCTTGGCTGCGCTCCGTCCGCTATTTGCCTTTTCTTGGTGACGGCCGTGTCGCCGTCCTCGCCGGTCAGGGTGCGGACGGCGGGCCGCGTGCCCGGGCGGGCGCCTTCGGCTCCGCCTGAACGAGCGTCGTCCGGGGCGCGTACGCTGGTACGCGGTACCGGGTCCGGCTGGATTCCGGGTTTTCGGCCTGCCCTGCCTCGGGGTGATTGGCCATTTGTGGGCGAATATCGGGCTAATAATGACGCTTTCTGGACTTGTTGACCTTGCGTGCACCGACCCCGGCCTGCGGAGCGCGCTCACGCGGCCGCGCACGGACCGGGAGATCGTCGCACCCGCCGCGCTGTGGCCGATCCTGGCCGCCGCGCTGAGCCGCCGCCTGCGCGCGGACGGCGAGGGCGTCGTGCTCGCGGTGACCGCGACCGGCCGCGAGGCCGAGGACCTGGCCGCCGCCCTGTCGAGCCTGCTCGACCCCGAGCGCGTCGCGCACTTCCCGGCGTGGGAGACGCTGCCGCACGAGAAGCTGTCGCCTCGCTCCGACACGGTCGGGCAGCGGCTGGCGGTGCTGCGCCGCCTCGTCCACCCGGGCGCGGGCGGCCCGCCCGCCGGGGACGGCTCGGCGAAGGGCGGCGCGCTGGACGTCGTGGTGACGCCGGTCCGCGCGGTGCTCCAGCCGATCGTGTCCGGGCTCGCCGACCTGGAGCCGGTGCGGCTGGCCTCCGGCGAGGACGCCGACATGGACGACGCGGTCCGGCGCCTGGTGGAGGCCGGGTACCAGCGCGTGGACCTGGTGGAGAAGCGCGGCGAGATCGCGGTGCGCGGCGGGATCCTCGACGTGTTCCCGCCGACCGAGGAGCACCCGCTGCGGGTGGAGTTCTGGGGCGACACCGTCGAGGAGATCCGCTACTTCAAGGCGGCCGACCAGCGCTCCCTGGAGGTCGCGCAGGGCGGGCTGTGGGCGCCGCCGTGCCGCGAGCTGCCGCTGACGGAGAAGGTGCGCGAGCGCGCGAGGCGGCTCGCGCAGGAGCACCCCGCCCTGGAGGAGATCCTCGGCCGGATCGCCGACGGCGACACCGTCGAGGGCATGGAGGCGTTCTCGCCCGTCCTCGCCGAGAGCATGGAGCTGCTGACCGACCTGCTGCCGGACGGGTCGGCGCTGCTGGTCTGCGAGCCGGAGCGGATCCGCACCCGGTCGGTCGAGATGGTCCGCACGAGCCAGGAGTTCCTGGAGGCGAGCTGGGTCAACGCCGCCGCCGGGGGAGAGGCGCCGATCGACCTCGGGGCGGCGGCGTTCCGCTCGCTGGAGGAGGTCCGCGCGCACAGCGCGGAGCTGGGGCTGCCGCGGTGGAGCGTGACGGCGCTGAGCCCGCTGGCGGCGGGCGGCGCGGACGCCGAGCTCCCGGACGGCGGGTCCCTCGGCGGCGGCGCGGAGACGCTGAGCCTCGGGGTGCAGCCGGCGGAGGCGTACCGCGGCGACACCTCCCGCGTCGTCGGCGACCTCAAGGGCTGGACGGACGGCGGCTGGCGCGTCGTGCTGGTCACCGCCGGGCACGGACCGGCCGAGCGGCTCGTCCAGCTCGCCCGGGAGGAGGGCGTCGGCGCGCGGCTCGCCGACGTGGCCGGCGCGCCCGAGCCGTCGGTGGTCACCGTCACGACCGGGCTGCTGGAGAACGGGTTCACCTGGGAGTCGGTCAAGCTCGCGGTGCTGACCGAGACCGACCTGTCGGGGCAGAAGTCCTCCACGCGCGACGCGCGGCGCATGCCGTCGCGGCGGCGCGGCGGCATCGACCCGCTCCAGCTCAAGCCGGGCGACTACGTGGTGCACGAGCAGCACGGCGTCGGGCGGTACGTGGAGATGGTCAGCCGCACGGTCCAGGGCGCCACCCGCGAGTACCTGATCCTGGAGTACGCCAAGAGCGACCGGCTGTTCGTCCCGACCGACCAGCTGGAGGAGCTCACCCGCTACGTCGGCGGCGAGGCGCCCAGCCTGCACCGGCTCGGCGGCGCCGACTGGCAGAAGGCCAAGTCCCGCGCCCGCAAGGCGGTCAAGCAGATCGCCGGGGAGCTGATCCGGCTGTACTCGGCGCGGATGGCGAGCCCCGGCCACGCCTTCGCGCCCGACACCCCGTGGCAGCGGGAGCTGGAGGACGCCTTCCCCTACAACGAGACGCCCGACCAGCTCGCCGCCATCGACGAGGTGAAGGGCGACATGGAGCGGGCCGTCCCGATGGACCGGCTGATCTGCGGCGACGTCGGCTACGGCAAGACCGAGATCGCCGTGCGTGCGGCGTTCAAGGCCGTCCAGGACGGGCGGCAGGTCGCGGTGCTCGTGCCGACGACGCTGCTGGTGCAGCAGCACCTGTCCACGTTCGCCGAGCGGTTCGCGGCGTTCCCCGTCGTGGTGAAGCCGATCAGCCGGTTCCAGTCCGACAGGGAGATCGGGGAGACGCTGAACGGGCTGTCGGAGGGCTCGGTGGACGTCGTGGTCGGCACCCACCGGATCCTGTCGTCGCAGACCCGCTTCAAGAACCTCGGCCTGGTGATCATCGACGAGGAGCAGCGGTTCGGCGTCGAGCACAAGGAGGAGCTGAAGCGGCTGCGGACGCAGGTGGACGTGCTCGCCATGTCGGCGACGCCGATCCCGCGGACGCTGGAGATGGGCCTCACCGGCATCCGGGAGATGTCGACGATCCTCACCCCGCCGGAGGAGCGCCACCCCGTCCTGACGTTCGTCGGCCCCTACGAGGAGAAGCAGATCGCCGCGGCGATCCGCCGCGAGCTGCTGCGCGAGGGCCAGGTGTTCTTCGTGCACAACCGCGTCCGGTCCATCAACAAGGTCGCGGCGACCCTGGCGCGGCTCGTCCCGGAGGCGCGGATCGCGGTCGCGCACGGCCAGATGAACGAGCACGAGCTCGAGAAGGTCATGGTCGACTTCTGGGAGAAGAACTACGACGTCCTGGTCGCGACCACGATCGTGGAGTCCGGCCTGGACGTGCCGAACGCCAACACCCTCATCGTCGACCGCGCCGACATGTACGGGCTGTCGCAGCTCCACCAGCTGCGCGGCCGCGTCGGGCGCGGCCGGGAGCGGGCCTACTCCTACTTCCTCTACCAGCCGGAGCAGCCGCTCACCGAGACCGCGCACGAGCGGCTCGCGACGCTGGCGCAGCACACCGAGATCGGCGCCGGCATGTACGTCGCGATGAAGGACCTGGAGATCCGCGGCGCGGGCAACATCCTCGGCGCCGAGCAGTCCGGCCACGTCGCGGGCGTCGGGTTCGACCTGTACGTCCGGATGGTCGGCGAGGCGGTGCGGGAGCTGAAGGAGGGCGGCGGCGAGCCCGAGGCCGTCGAGACCAAGGTCGAGCTGCCCGTCGACGCGCACCTGCCGCACGAGTACGTGCCGGGCGAGCGGCTCCGGCTGGACGCCTACCGGCGGATCGCCGCGATCACCTCCGAGGACGAGATCGGCGCCGTGCACGACGAGCTGAAGGACCGGTTCGGTCCGCTGCCCGTCCCGGTGCTGAACCTGCTGGAGGTCGCCCGGTTCCGGGCCAAGGCCCGCAGGGCGGGGCTGAGCGACGTCACCCTCCAGGGAACGTTCGTCAAGTTCGCGCCCGTGCACCTGCCCGACTCCAAGCAGGTCAGGCTGCAGCGGCTGTACCCGAAGAGCATCCTGAAGCCGGCGACCGACACCCTGCTCGTGCCCGCGCCGAAGACGGCGGTGCTCGGGGGCCGTCCGCTGCGTGACCAGGAGCTGCTGAAGTGGGCGACCGACCTGGTGGACGCCCTGTTCCTGGAGTCCGCGGCGCGGCGCTAGGCTGGCGCCGCCCCGATCGAGCGACGAGACGAGGAATCCGTGCCTGGTAAGTCCGTGAAGGCGGCGGTGGCGGCCGTGCTGGCGGCCGCCGCGCTGGCCGGCTGCGGCGGCTCCCCGAAGGTCGGCACCGCCGCACTCGTCGGCGACGACCGCATCACCGTCAGCACCCTCAGCCAGACCGTCCGCGACTGGCGCGAGCAGTTCCGCTCCGACCCGGCGGCCAACGAGCTGCGCGCCAACCCCGCCAACCCGGCACCGCAGGTCGCGGGCGACTCCGAGTCCGACCTGCAGGGCGCGCTCACCCTGCTGATCAACTTCCGGGTCGCCGACCGGGTGGCGCGCCGGGCCGGCGTCGAGGTGACCGGAGGGCAGGTCGACGGCGCGCTCCAGGCCCTGGACCGCCAGGGCGGGGCCCAGTCGATCACGCTGGCGAGCGGGCTGCCCCGCGCGCACTCCCGCGACCTCGCCCGGCTGGTGGCGACGCAGCTGGCGGTCATGCAGCGGTTCGGCGCCGACCTGAACAACCGGCTGAACCCGGCGACCGAGCAGGCCGGGCGGCAGTGGAACGAGCTGTTCCAGCGCACCGCCGCCGGCATGCACATCAAGGTCAACCCGCGCTACGGGCACTACGACCCCGCCAAGTTCGAGGTCGCCCCGATCGTCTACCGGCTGTCCAGCCCCGATTCGGGTATCTGAGGCCCATGAGCCTCACCCTGCTGGCGACCACGCACCGGGTCGCGCCGGGCCTGCTGACCTGGCGGGCCTGGGACGCGCTCCGGTCGGCCGACGCCGTCCGCCTCCGGGACGGCCATCCGCTGCTGCCCGCGCTCCTCGACGCCGGCGTCGTCCCCGACCTCGTGGAGGAGCCCGACCCGGCGCTCCTGGTGGCCGACGCGCGGCGCGCGGACGTGCTGTGGGTGGCCGCGCCCGAGGGCGACGAGGCGCTGATGCGCGGGATCGGGGCCCTGGTCGTCGACGACCCGCTGGACGTCGAGGTGCTCCACGGCTCCTACGACCTGCCGGGCGCGCGGCTGCTCGACCTGGTGTCGGTGATGGACACGCTGCGCCGCGAGTGCCCGTGGGACCGCAAGCAGACGCACACGACCCTCGTCCCGTACCTGCTGGAGGAGGCCTACGAGGTCCTCGACACCGTCGAGGCCGGCGACTACGGCGCGCTCCGCGAGGAGCTGGGCGACGTGCTGATGCAGGTGGCGTTCCACTCGGTGGTGGCCGCCGAGCGCGACGACGGGACCGGGTTCACGATCGACGACGTGGCGGGCGCGATCGTCGACAAGCTCGTCCGGCGGCACCCGCACGTGTTCGGGGACGTCACCGTCTCCGGCGCCGACGAGGTCAACGCCAACTGGGAGCAGATCAAGGCGGCCGAGCGCGCGGAGAAGAGCGGCGCGGAGGCCTCGGCGCTCGACGGCGTGCCGATGGGCCAGCCCGCCCTGTCGCTGGCCGCGCAGCTGCAGCGCCGCGCCGCGCGCATGGACGCCCCGTCCGGGCTCGCCGAGGGGCTGGCGGAGGAGGCCGGAACCGAGCTGGGCGGACGCCTGTTCGCGCTGGTCCGGGAGGCGGGTGAGCGAGGCGTGGACGCGGAGTCGGAGTTGCGCGCCGTTTCCCGGGTATTCCGGGACCGTGTCCGGACCTGGGAGCGGCGCGACGCCTGATTCGGGGGATAACGGGCGGAACCTCACCAATGGGGTGGTCCGCTCGGGAAGGCCCGTCTACTCTGAGCGCGTGCCGACCGAGGCCGGAAATGACGCAGGGGATCCCGGGCCGGGAGCCCCCGCGGCGCGGCGCCGCCGCCCGCGCCGCCTGCTGACCCCGTCGACGACCCGCGCCGAGAAGGTCCGCGCCGTGCGCGGGCTCGGCGCCTTCGGCGGCCTGGCCGGGCTGCTCGTCGCGCTGATGCTGCTGCCGACCGCGTGCACGGCGGGCGTCGGCGCCCGCGACGCCGCCGGCTGGTTCGAGGCCGAGCCGGACGGGCTGACGACCTCCGGCGTCCCCCAGCGCTCGAAGATCCTCGCCGCGGACGGCTCCACCCTCGCCACGTTCTTCTACCAGAACCGCGTCGACGTCCCCTTCAACAAGATCGCCCCGGTGCTGCGCCAGGCGGTGCTGGCGATCGAGGACAGCCGCTTCTACGAGCACGGGGCCATCGACGCGCAGGGCACCCTGCGGGCGCTCGCCAGCAACCTCAGCAGCGGCCAGGTGACGCAGGGCGGCTCCGGCATCACCCAGCAGTACGTGAAGAACCTGCTGCTCACCCAGGCCGACACCGACGCCGAGCGGCAGGAGGCCCGGGAGGTCTCGGCCGCCCGCAAGATCCGCGAGCTGAAGTACGCGGTGGCGCTGGAGAAGCGGTTCACCAAGGACGAGATCCTGCGCCGCTACCTCAACATCGCCTACTACGGCGACGGGGCCTACGGCGTCGAGGCGGCGTCGCGGCACTACTTCTCCAAGCACGCGTCGGAGCTGACGCTGCCCGAGGCGGCGCTGCTCGCCGGCGTCGTCCGCTACCCCTACGCCTACGACCCGATCCGCCATCCCGGCTCGGCCCGGGAGCGCCGCGACACCGTGCTGACCCGGATGGCCGAGCTCGGCTGGCTCGACCCGGCCAAGGCGGCCGCGGCCAGGCGGGCGCCCGTCCGGCTGGACGTCGACAACGTGCGGAGCGGCTGCGTCACCAGCGACGCCCCGTTCTTCTGCGACTACGTCCAGCGCGAGATCCTCACCGACCCCGTGTTCGGCAAGACGGCCGAGGACCGGGAGAAGCTGCTCAAGCGCGGCGGGCTGACGATCCGCACCACCCTGGACCGGCGCGCCCAGAAGGCCGCGCAGCGCGCCGTCGACGGGCACGTCCCGCCGAAGAACTCCGCGCACAAGGCCGCCGCCGAGGCGATGGTGCAGCCGGGCACCGGCGAGATCAAGGCGATGGCCGTGGACCGCGAGCTCGGCCCCGACCGGGACCGCGGCAAGACGTGGATCAACTTCGCCGCCGACGCCAGCCACGGCTCCAGCATCGGCATGCAGGCCGGGTCCACGTTCAAGGCGTTCACGCTGGCCGCGGCGCTGGACGAGGGCATGCCGTTCGGGACCCGGATGATGGCGCCGCGCGCCTACACGCCCGTCGGCTACCGCAACTGCGACGGGGACCGCGTCGGCGACCCGTCCGCCTCCCTGCGCAACTCCGCCGACGGCGAGGGCGGCCGCCAGTTCAGCCTCGTCACCGGGACGCACCACTCGGTCAACACGTTCTTCCTCGCCCTGGAGAAGAAGGTCGGCCTCTGCGACACCGTCAGGATGGCCGAACGGCTCGGGATGAAGCAGGCGAACGGCAAGCCGCTGGAGCAGTACCCGTCGTTCACGCTGGGCTTCAACCCCGTCTCCCCGCTGCGGCTCGCGGCGGCCTACGCGGCGTTCGGGGCCCGCGGCCGGTACTGCGAGCCGATCGCGATCCGGGAGATCCGCGCCGCGTCCGGCCGCAGGCTGAAGGTGCCGGGGCGCCACTGCGAGCGGGCGATGGACGAGGGCGTCGCGGACGCCGTCAACTACGTCCTGCGCGGCGTCCTGACCAAGGGCACCGCGCGCGGCATGGGCCTCGGGCGCGACGCCGCCGGCAAGACCGGGACCGTCGACAACTTCTCCGCCGCCTGGTTCGCCGGGTACACCCCGGACCTTGCCGCGGCCGTGTGGGTCGGCGACCCGCGCGGCGGCTACAGGCACCCGATGGAGAACCTGTGCATGGACGGCCGGTGCTACGGCTCGGTGTTCGGGGCGACGATCCCGGCGCCGATCTGGCGGCAGAGCATGCTCGGGGCGCTGTCGCACACCGAGCCGGGCTCGTTCCACCGGCCGCCGTCGCGCTACTTCAGCAGGGGCTCGGGCGAGGACCGGGCCAGGGTGCCGGACGTGCGCGGTATGAAGCCGGGCGAGGCCGCCGCCCGGCTCCGCGCCGCCGGGTTCAGGGCCCGGATCGGCGCGCCGATGGCCTCCCGCCGGTTCCCGAAGGGCACCGTCGCCGGCATGTCGCCCTCGTCGGCCGAGCCGGGCGGCACCATCACGCTGCACGTCAGCAAGGGCGCCGGGCGCGGGCCCGGCGGCGGGCCCGGCGGCGGGCGCAGGGGAGGCGGCCACCCCACCGTGCCGCCCGCCACGCCCACCCCGGAACCCGGCGGGCCGCCCCAGCAGGCCCCTGCGTGACCCGCGTCCCCGCGTGACCTGCGCCGACGTGTGATCGTCCGGTCGCGGGGTAGATCGACACGGGAAGATCGACAGCGGGACGCGACGCCCGCGCTGATCCGTTTCGGGGGACGATCGTCATGCGAGCCATCGCCGTGTCGGAGTACGGCGCCACGCCGGCGCTCATGGACCTGCCGCGCCCGGAGCCGGGGCCCGGCGAGATCCTGGTGCGGGTGATCGCCGCCGGGCTGAACCCGCTGGACTGGAAGATCGCCGAAGGCATGCTCAAGGACTCCGTCGACGTGCCGTTCCCGCTGATCCTCGGCCGGGACGGCGCGGGCGTCGTGGAGGAGGCCGGCGAGGGCGTGACCCGGCTGCGGCACGGCGAGCAGGTCTACGGGGCCTTCGCCATCGTGGAGCGCGGGCTCGGCAGCTACGCCGAGTACGCCCTCGTCCGCGAGGACGGCCCGGTCGCGCGGATGCCGCAGGGGATGATCTACACGCAGGCCGCGGCGGTGCCGACCGCGAGCGCGACCGCGCTCGCCATGGTCGACCAGGCGCGCATCGACACCGGCCAGACCGTTCTCGTGGTGGGCGCGACCGGCGGCGTCGGGCAGAGCGCGGTGCAGCTCGCGTCCCGCGCGGGCGCCAAGGTCATCGCGACCGCGCGCGACGACATGGCGGGCACGATGCGGCGCCTCGGCGCGGACGAGACGGTCGACCACTCCGCGGGCGACCTCAACCGGCAGGTGCTCGCCGTCCACACCGACGGGATCGACGCCGTCCTCGACACGGCCAGCGACACCCGGTCGGCCGAGCACCTCGCGCAGCTGCTGCGTCCCGGCGGGACCTACATCTCCACCACCTGGTCGGTGAACCCCGACTCCCTGGAGGCGAAGGGGCTGCGCGGCGTCAACTTCCAGACGCAGCCGTCCGCCGAACTGCTGGACCGCCTCTCCGACCTCATCGACGCGGGCGCGCTGCGCGTCCGCGTCGAGCGGGAGGTCCCGCTGGAGCGGGCGGCCGACGCCCTGGCCGACAACCGGCTGGGCGGCGCGCGCGGCAAGACCGTCCTGCGCATCTGACGGCCCCGCCGAGGTGAGGACGGCCCGGGCGCGGGCATGCAGAGCCGGAGGAGGAGACACATGAACCAGAGTGAGACCGAGGACGACCGGCGCGCGCGGCTCCGCGACATCGAGGAATCCCTGAAGCGGCTGCGCGCGGACCTTCCCGCACCGTCCGGCGACCCCACGGACATGGTGGACTCCGGTCAGTACCTCGCCCAGCGCGAGGAGCTGCAGGGGCAGATCGACCTGCTGGAGGCCGAGCGCGAGCGGCTCCGCGCCGATCTCGGGATGACCTGAGCGCCCGGGGGCGGCCGGGCCGGGGAACAAAGCCCGGCCGTCCCCGGTTCCGCAGGCATGACCACCTACGAGGAGTTCGAGCGCGCGACGCTGTTCTTCGACGCCCGGGACTACGCGGGCGCTGCGCGCATGCTGGCCCCGATCGTCGACGGCGACCCGGGCAACCGCGCCGCGGTCGAGCTGCTCGGCCGCGCCTACTTCCACAGCGCCCAGCTCGGCCGCGCCGAGGAGACGCTCCGCCGCCTCGTCGAGCTCGACCCGGGCAACGGCTGGGCCTACGAGGCACTGGCCCGCACCCTGGAGCGGCGGAGCCGCCCGGACGAGGCCCGCGCCTTCCGCAAGCTCGCCCGCGCCATGGGTGTCGAGCCCACCGCGGAGATCGAGGTCTCCGTGACCGCCGCCGACCTGGCCTGACGTCCCGTCCCGAGGTAGCCGTCCCCGCGGGGGACGGCTACCTCGGGACGTCGTCGCTGGGGAGGCGCAGGACGAAGCGGGCGCCGGGGACGCCGTCGATGCGGTCGGTGAGGATCAGCGACCCGTGGTGCGCCTCGGCGATGTCGCGGGAGATCGCCAGGCCGAGGCCGGTACCGCCGGCGTCGCGGTGCCGGCCCTCGGCCAGCCGCGCGAACCGCTCGAACACCCGCTCGCGGTCGTCCGGCGGGACGCCCGTGCCGTCGTCGATCACCTCGACCACCGCGGTGGCGGGCTTCTCCGTGCGCAGGATCACCGTCACCTCGCCGGCGGCGTGCCGGTCGGCGTTGTCGATGAGGTTGGTCAGCAGCCGCGCCAGGTCGCTGCGCCCGCCCCGCACCACCACGGGGCCCTCCGCGAGCACCGTCACCTGGACGCGGCGGGGACGGCGCAGCACCTCCTGGTCGGTGATCTCGGTCAGGTCCACCCGCTCCATGGGGGAGGCGGTGCGGTCGGCGTCGAGCCGCGCGAGCGCGAGCAGGTCGTCCACCACCGCCGACAGCCGCTCGGTGTTGACCAGGACGGCGCGCAGCGCGGCGGGGACGTCGGTGTCCTCGGGGGCCGACAGCGCCAGTTCCAGCTCCATGCGCAGCGCGGTGAGGGGGCTGCGCAGTTCGTGCGACACGTCGGAGACGAACGCGCGCTGCCGCGCGACCGCCTCCTCCAGACGGTCCAGGGTGGCGTTCACGCTCTCGGCGAGCCGCCCCACCTCGTCGCGGCGGTGCGGCTCCGGCACGCGGCGCTCCAGGTCCGTGGCGGTGATCTCGTCCAGCTCGCGGCGGATCCCCTCGACCGGGAGCAGCGCCCGGTTCACCGACAGCCACGTCCCGTAGCCGGCGAGCAGGGTGATGAAGGGGATGCCCAGCAGGATCAGCACCCCCGAGACCGGGCGCGGCAGCGGCCCCGGTGCGGGGGCGAGCGAGTTGATGAACAGCGCGTCCGGTCCGAGCCCCACCCGGCGCTCGACGATCACGAAGCAGTGGGCGCCCGGCGCGTCGATCCCGCAGACGCGGCCCACCCGGCGCTCCTCGAACGGCGGCGGCGGCGGGAACCGGACCCTGGGGCGGCCCCGCATCCGCGGGGTGGCCGCGACCACCTGGCCCTGCTGGTTCACCACCTGCTGGAGGCTGTCGGTGGTGGGGGAGATGTCCAGGGTGAGCTGCCCGGTCTCGATCGCCGTCGCCGTCCGCCGGTTGTCGCGCGCCAGCGCCCGCACGAGATCCTGGTAGGCGTCCTGCTTGAGCTGGACCAGCAGCACCGCGCTCAGCGCCGACGACAGCACGAAGGCCACCAGCGAGGCCGCCACCGTCACTCGGAACCGGATCTCCGGGTGGCGCAGCACGGCTTGCCAGATCCAGCCGCTCGGGGACGGCCGGCGGAGCCGGACGCCTATGACGACCTCCCTGGTGCGCTGCACGTCATGTCAGTACCGGGGAGTTCTTACCTGGGCAGGGCGGATCCCATCCGGGTCGGCGGGTAAAAGATTGTCAGTGTCCCTCGTCGACGCCCCAGCGGCGCCGGATCGCCCCGTCCACCAGCCCGAACAGCTGGTCGATCACGATGCCGAGGACCAGGATCATCAGCATGTAGGAGATCATGTCGGCGGTGTTGTTCAGCTCCCTGGCCTGCGACAGCAGCACCCCGAGCGAGGTCGTGTCGCCGATGACGACCAGCAGCTCGCCCGCCATCAGGCTGCGCCACGCGAACGCCCAGCCCTGCTTCAGCCCCGCCACGAACGAGGGAAGCGAGGCCGGCAGGATCAGGTGCCGGTACAGCGCGATGCCCCGCAGCCCCATCACCTTCCCCGCGCGCAGCAGGATCGGCGGCGTGTAGTCGACGCCCGTGATCAGCCCGTTGGCGATCGACGGGGCCGCGCCGAGGATCACCACGAACAGGATCGCGCTCTCGCTGAGCCGGAACAGCAGGATGGCGAGCGGGAACCAGGCGATCGACGGCATCGTCTGCAGACCGGTGATCAGCGACCCGAACGCCCGGCGCAGCACCCGGAACCGCGCCACCAGCGCGCCGGCCACGACGCCCACGGCCACGGCGAAGGCGAACCCGACGACCGCACGCCGCATCGTCAGGGCGACGGCGTCCCAGAACCGCCCCGAGGTGAGCTGGTCCCAGAACACCGGGAGCGTGTCCCTGGGGCCGGGGAGCACCCACGGCTCCTTCCAGCCGCTCCACACGACCAGCTGCCACGCCGCGAGCGCGATCAGCACGGCCGCGACGATCGGCCACGCCGCCGACCACGCCCGCTGGAGGAGCCGGGTACGCGCCGTCCCGCCGAGCTCCAGCGCGTCCAAGCCCGCCAGCTCGCGGTCGAGCCGCCTCTCGCCCTTCACCGTGTCATGCGCCATGCCGGACGACCTCCTCGCGCAGCCGGTCGGTGATGGTCCCGGCCAGGGAGGCGACCTCGGGGGAGTCGATCCGCCGCGGCCGCTCCATCGGGACGGGGAACTCCTCCACGACCCGGCCGGGCCGGCTGCTGAGCAGCACCACCCGGTCGCCGAGTCGCACCGCCTCCCTGACGTTGTGCGTGACGAACAGCACGGTCAGGGCGCGCTCCCGCCAGATCCGCTCGATCTCGTCGTGCAGCAGGTCGCGGGTCATCGCGTCGAGCGCGCCGAACGGCTCGTCCATCAGCAGGACGGTCCCCTGCCCCTCGCCGGCGTCGTCCTCGGTGAGGGCGAGGGCGCGGGCCAGCGCGACCCGCTGCCGCATGCCGCCCGACAGCTGGTGCGGGCGCCTGCCGGCGAACCCGCCGAGGTGCACCGAGTCGAGCAGCCGGCCCGCCCGGCTCCGCCGCTCGCCCCGCGGGACGCCGCGCGTCTTCAGGGCGAGTTCGAGGTTGCCGGTCACCGTCAGCCACGGGAACAGCGCGGGCTCCTGGAACATCAGCGCGACCCGCGCGCCGTCCTTGTCGATCGTCCCGGCGCTCGGGCGTTCGAGGTCGGCGACCAGGTTGAGCAGCGTGCTCTTGCCGCAGCCGGACGCGCCGACCAGGCACACGAACTCGCCGGGGGCCACGTCGAGGGAGACCTTGTCGAGCGCGAGGAGCGCGGATCCGCCGGTCCCGAACGCCTTGGAGACCTCGCTGAGGCGGACCGCCGTGTCCGCGGTCATCGGTCGCTGACCTGTGCCTTCCCGCCCGCCTTGAGCACGTCGTTGAGCGGGGCCAGGTTGTAGATCCCGTCCAGGTCGGTCTTCTCCAGCAGGCCGATCTCCTCGGCGTGCGCCGCGCCCGCGACCAGCGAGGACGCGACCGGGTCGGTGGTGAAGTCGATCTCCTTGAAGGCCGCCGTGAGCACGTCCTGCTTCAGCGGCTTGCCGCTCAGCTTGGCGAGGGCGTCGTTGGTGACCTTCTCGGCGTCCGCCTTGTTCTGGTTGATGTAGTCGGTGGCCTCGACGACGCCCTGGAGCAGCTTCTTGACCTGGTCGGGGTGCTTCTTCTCGTACTCCTGGCTGACGAGCAGGTTGGTGATGACGAACTTGCCGCCGGGCCACAGCGACTTCTCGTCGAGCAGCCGCTCGCCCTTGTTCTCCAGGATCAGCCGCGAGGCGTAGGGCTCGGGCACCCAGGCCCCGTCGATGTCGCCCTGCGCGAACGTCTGCAGCGTCTGGGCGTTCTCCTGCGGGACGACCTTGACGTCCCCGCTGCCGTCCTTGTTCGCGGTGAGGCCGTTCTTCTTCAGCCAGTACCGCAGCGCGACGTCCTGCGTGTTGCCGAGCTGCGGGGTCGCGATCTTCTTGCCGCGCAGGTCCTGGACGCCCTTGATCCCGGGCTTGACCACCAGCGAGACGCCGCCCGAGGCCGCGCCGGAGATGATGTGGACGGCCTTACCGTGCGACTTGGACCAGGCGTTGATGGACGGGTTGGGCCCGACGAACGTCGCGTCGATCGCGCCGGAGAACAGCGCCTCGACGGCGGCCGGACCGGCGTTGAACGTCGCGGTCTTCGGCGCGGCGCCGAGGTGCTTGGCGAAGATGCCCTTCTCGACGCCGACCAGGGCGGTCGCGTGGGTGAGGTTCGGGAAGTAGCCGAGCCGGAGCGGGGCCGCGTCCCCGCCGGACTCCTCATCGCCGCCGCCGCAGGCGCCGAGCGTGCCCGCTGCGACGAGAACGGTCAGTGCCACGGCGGCGACGCGCCCGCGGAGTCCACGATGCATTGGAAGTTTCCCTATCAATCAAGTCTGTTTGACCTGCTTAGTAGATAAGGCGGGCGTTCTCCGCGTCAAGTCGTCTTCCTGGCACGATGCGGTCGCCGAGGTGGAGTTGTTTCGCCACCGCCGTCCCCTATGTGCGTTTCTCTGAGGGCTACGGCGAGGCGGTTGGGCGGCGGCGGGGCCGCGCGGATAGGCTCGGTGACCGCACCGACCATCCGCACCATCAGGGGGTTCCCCGTGTCGTCGATCGAGGCCGTAATCGCCCGGGAGATCCTTGACTCCCGCGGCAACCCGACCGTCGAGGTCGAGGTGTTGCTCGCCGATGGGACCGAGGCGCACGCGGCGG
Organism: Actinomadura verrucosospora; assembly: GCF_039540335.1. Taxonomy (NCBI): domain Bacteria; kingdom Bacillati; phylum Actinomycetota; class Actinomycetes; order Streptosporangiales; family Thermomonosporaceae; genus Actinomadura; species Actinomadura verrucosospora. The sequence continues at coordinate 14,850 of NZ_BAABEV010000012.1, forward strand.
TCCCGAGCGGCGCCTCCACCGGCCAGTTCGAGGCGGTCGAGCTGCGCGACGGCGGCGAGCGCTACGGCGGCAAGGGCGTCCGGAAGGCCGTCAAGGCCGTCAACGAGACCATCGACGAGAAGCTCGTCGGCTACCCCGCCTCCGACCAGCGCCTGATCGACCAGCTGCTGATCGACCTCGACGGGACCCCCGCCAAGTCCGCGCTCGGCGCCAACGCCATCCTCGGCGTCAGCCTCGCCGTCGCCAAGGCCGCCGCCGACTCCGCCGGCCTGCCGCTGTTCCGCTACGTGGGCGGCCCGAACGCGCACCTGCTGCCCGTCCCGATGATGAACATCCTGAACGGCGGCGCGCACGCCGACACCAACGTCGACATCCAGGAGTTCATGATCGCGCCGATCGGCGCGGCCACCTTCGCCGAGGCGGTGCGCTGGGGCGCCGAGACCTACCACGCGCTGAAGTCGGTGCTGAAGTCCAAGGGCCTGAACACCGGCCTCGGCGACGAGGGCGGCTTCGCCCCCGAGCTGCCGAGCAACCGGGACGCCCTCGACCTCATCCTGGAGGCGATCCGCAAGGCCGGCTTCACCCCCGGCCGCGACATCGCCCTCGCGCTGGACGTCGCCGCCACCGAGTTCCACGCCGACGGCCAGTACGCGTTCGAGGGCACCAAGCGGTCCGCCGACGACATGGCCGCCTACTACGGCGAGCTGCTCGGCAACTACCCCCTCGTCTCCATCGAGGACCCCCTCGACGAGGAGGACTGGGCCGGCTGGGAGGGCCTCACCGCCGCCGTGGGCGACCGCGTCCAGCTCGTCGGCGACGACCTGTTCGTCACCAACCCCGAGCGGCTCGGGCGCGGCATCAAGTCCGGCGCCGCCAACGCGCTGCTGGTCAAGGTCAACCAGATCGGCACGCTCAGCGAGACCCTCGACGCCGTCTCGCTCGCGCAGACCAGCGGCTACCGCTGCATGATGAGCCACCGCTCCGGCGAGACCGAGGACACCACGATCGCCGACCTCGCCGTCGCGACCAACTGCGGCCAGATCAAGACCGGCGCCCCCGCCCGCAGCGACCGGGTCGCCAAGTACAACCAGCTGCTGCGCATCGAGGAGCTGCTGGACGACGCCGCGCGCTACGCCGGCGCCGCCGCGTTCCCGCGCTTCGACGCGCAGGGCTGAGCCGCGCGGCCCGGCGGGGCGGCGTCCCCGTCCCGCCGGGCACCGGTTTCCGGCAGCCGAGCCACAGGCAGGGGACACGATGGCGCAGGGCGACGACCACGAGACCGGCCGCGGGACGCGGGGCGCCCGGGCCCGCCGTTCCAATCCGGCGCTGACGAGCCGCGCCGCGATCCTCGCGGTGGTGATGTGCGCGATCGCGCTGAGCCTCGCCTACCCTGTCCGGGAGTACATCGCCCAGCGCAAGGAGATCGCCGACCTGCGCCGCCAGGAGGCGATGTCCCGCCGCCAGGTCGAGATCCTCGCCCAGCGCAAGCAACAGCTGGGCGACAAGTCGTACATTGAGCGTGAGGCGACGCGGCGGCTCCATTACTGTCGTCCTGACGTGAAGTGCTACATCGTCCTGGACGGCGGCGAAGGCGACGGGCAGCAGTCCCGCAGGGGCGGAACGGAGACCAGACCGCCCTGGTACGAGACGCTGTGGCGGTCGGTGGAGGCCGCCGACAGGCCCCGCTGACGGTCCCTGAGGCGCGGAGGAGAACGGATCCCCGGATCCGCGGGTGGATACATGATCGATGCACGTGACACGGCCGCGGTCGCGGCCCAGCTCGGGCGCGAGCCGCGCGGCGTCCGCCGCGTGGCGGGGCGCTGCCCGTGCGGGCAGCCCGCCGTGATCGAGACGGCGCCGCGGCTCCCGGACGGGACGCCCTTCCCCACGCTGTTCTACCTGACGTGCCCGAAGGCGGCCTCGGCCATCGGGACCCTGGAGGGGAGCGGCGTCATGCGCGACATGCAGGCCAGGCTCGCCGGCGACCCGTCCCTGGCGGCGAAGTACGCCGCCGCCCACGAGGACTACCTCCGCCGCCGCGACGAGGCCGCCCGCGAGGACGGCGTCGAACCGCTTCCCGAGGGCATGCAGAGCGCCGGCGGAATGCCGGAGCGCGTCAAGTGCCTGCACGCCCTCGTCGCGCACGAGCTGGCGGTGCCGGGCGTCAACCCGTTCGGCCGCGAGGCCCTGGACGCGCTGCCCGACTGGTGGCGCTCGGGGCCCTGCGTTCAGGTCGAACCTGGAGAGACCGTCGAACCTGTCGAATCGGAACCTGAACCCGGGGAGGCGCGGTGACGCGCGTCGCGGCCATCGACTGCGGGACCAACTCGGTCCGCCTGCTGATCGCCGACATCGAGGCCGGTGGCGACGGCGAGGCCGGCGCCACGCTGACCGACGTCGAGCGCCGGATGGAGATCGTCCGGCTGGGGGAGGGGGTCGACCAGACCGGGCGGCTGTCGCCCGCCGCGCTGGAGCGCACCTTCACCGCGATGCGCGGGTACGCCGAGCTGATCGAGCGGCACGGCGACGGGCACGGGCCGGTCAAGACCCGGGTGGTCGCGACCAGCGCGACCCGCGACGCCGCCAACCGGGCCGACTTCGTCAGCGGCGTCGTCGACATCTTCGGCGTCGTCCCCGAGGTGATCAGCGGGGACGAGGAGGCCGCGCTGTCGTTCACCGGCGCCACGCGCGAGCTGGCGAAGCTGCGCCCCGCCCGCCCCTACCTGGTCGTCGACATCGGCGGCGGGTCCACCGAGATCGTGCTCGGCAGCTCCTCGGCGGACGCGGCCCGCTCCATCGACATCGGCTGCGTGCGGATGACCGAGCGGCACCTCAAGGACGACCCGCCCTCGCCCGAGCAGATCTCCAACGCCGCCGCCGACATCGACACCGCGCTCGCCGCCGTCCGCGAGACCGTCCCGGTGGACGAGGCGCGCACCCTCGTGGGGCTCGCCGGATCCGTCACCACGGTCGCCGGGATCGCGCTCGACCTGCCGAGCTACGAGCCGGCCCGCATCCACCTGGCGCGGATCACCGCCGGGCAGGTGCACGAGGTGACGCGGCGGCTGCTGCACGCCACCCGCGCCGAGCGCGCCGAGTTCGGCGTCATGCACCCCGGCCGCGTCGACGTGATCGGGGCGGGCGCGCTCATCCTCGACCGGATCATGCGCGAGTACGGATTCGGGGCCGTCGTCGTCAGCGAGCACGACATCCTCGACGGCATCGCCTGGTCGCTGTGTTGATTCAGTCCCGGCCCCCTTCGCTCGCCTTGCGGCTCGCTACGTGACCGTGCCTGGGCGAACGCGGCATCGCTTCGCGATCTGCCCGGTTCCGCTCGCCTCCGGCTTCGCTCCACCGGGCAGGTCACGCGTTCGCGGGCATAGGCCGAGACCACTTCCACACAGGCTGTGAGTTTGCTTCTGGCTGGCAAGGATGGGGATCGGCTGCTGCGGCCTTGGTCGTGACTCGAGCCAGGCCTTAATACCTGAGCCGGGACAGCAGGGCGGGGATCAGCACGGCGTTCGGGTTCTGCTGCGGGACGTAGAGCACCGGCGCGGTGCCGCCGGCCTGCTGGATCCAGACCCGGCCCCGGTCGACGGTCGCGGTGGAGATCGACGACCAGCTCAGCGATACCCGGTCGCCGCGCACGCCGCCCGGATGGACGGTCAGCCCCTGCGCCACGTCGACCGACTCGCCCGCGCGGACGCGGCCGGCCAGCTCCTCGACGAGCCGCGGCTCCGCGTGCTCCTGGCAGAGCTGGATCAACCGCCCCCAGACGCGCTCCGGCTCGCCGCCCGGCCCCGCCGCGCGGCCGGGCGCCGCACCCGGTTCGATCACCACCTCCACGCGGGGCCCGCCGCGGAACGGATGCCGCCCCGCCTGGAAGACCCACTGCGTGCCGGGGGCGTGGCCGGGGCCCGCCGGGCGCTCCGCCGCCCAGTACGCCACCCACTCCACGCGCGGCCAGGCGAGCGAGGCGTTCCCGTAGGCGACGCCCTGGTGGTCGGCGTGCAGGTGCAGGCCGCGCACGTTCACGTCCAGGGAGGGGACGGACGGGGCGCGGTCCCAGGTCGGCGCGTGCGGGGCGGTGTAGTGCTCCCCGCCGGCGGACCCGGTGCCGCCCTGCTGCTCGCGGCGCGGGAGCCGGGGCGGGCGGTCGGTCTCGGGGTTCAGCCGCTCGGTCCAGCTCTCCCCGTCCCACCAGCGCAGGCTGCCCGTGCCGTAGGGGTCGGGGTACCAGCCCGGTTGCGACACTCCTGCCTCCCGCTTCGCACAGCGCGCGTGCCGAGACACCCGCCTCCCCGACCGGCGAACGCATCGTACCGACCGGACCCGCCTCCCACCGGTCATGGGCGGAACCCGGCCACCGGCCGTGGCGTGGGACGATCGGTGGTATGCCGCCCGCCAACCCTCCGTTCGTGCCGCCCGGGTCAGGGTGGCCGGAAGACCCCGCCGCCCCCGCGACCCCCGTCGCGCACGGCGCCGGCGACGTCGCCGACCTGGCCGCCGGGGCGCCGGATCTGCACGAGCTGTGCGCCCGCCAGTCGGTGTGCCGGGCCTGCGACCGGCTCGTGGAATGGCGGGAGAAGGTCGCCGTCCAGCGCCGCCGGGCGTTCGCGGACGAGCGGTACTGGGGCCGCCCCGTCGCCGGATGGGGCGACGAGCGGCCGCGCATCCTGATCGTCGGCCTCGCCCCCGCCGCGCACGGCGGCAACCGCACCGGCCGCATCTTCACCGGCGACCGCTCGGGCGACTGGCTGTTCGCGTCCCTGCACCGGGTCGGGCTGGCGGCCCGGCCGACCAGCGTCCACGCGGGCGACGGGCAGCGGCTCATCGGCGCGCGGATGGCGGCGACCGTCCGGTGCGCCCCGCCCGACAACAAGCCGACGCCCCTGGAGCGGGCGACCTGCCTGCCGTGGCTCGCGCGCGAGGTCGAGCAGGTCGCCCCGAGCGTCCGCTGCGTCGTGTGCCTCGGCGGTTTCGCCTGGCAGGGCGTGTGGCCCGCGCTGAAGCAGGCCGGGTACGCGGTGCCGCGCCCCCGGCCGAAGTTCGGCCACGGCGCCGAGGTCGAGCTGGCTCCGCCGCCGTCGGCGTCCCGGCGCGACCCCGTCCTGCTCCTGGGGTGCTACCACCCGAGCCAGCAGAACACCTTCACCGGACGCGTCACCGAGGAGATGCTGGACGCGGTGTTCGTCCGCGCCCGCGACTTCCACTAGGCCGGAGGGGGCGCGGCGAGGGGCGGACGCCGGGCCGTCCCCTCCGACGACGTGCGCCCGGCGTTCGAGCCGCTCCCACCGCACCCCGCGAGAGCGGTCAAGGCCGCGACGCCGATGGTGCCCCAGATGATTCGTGGCATCGCTTCCCCCTGAAAGCCGTCCCACGAAGAGTTCGACTGCGAGGCAGGGCCGTGGCCAAGCGGCCGCGGCGCGGCGGACCGGCCCCTGCACCGGTCCGCCGCCCCGCGACCGCTTGGCGCCCCCGTCGGGCCCTGACCTCGCGGTCTCCCTCTTGGTGGTACATCGGATGAGATGTCGGGCGCGCCGCGGAAGTTCGCACCTCCCCCCAAGACGTGAGGCAGCGGCAGAACCGGGTATCGCTCCGGATATGCCAACCCAGCGCACGAAACAGATCGTGATCGTCGGCGGCGGATACGTCGGCATGTACACGGCCCTGCGCCTGCAGAAGAGGCTGCGCGGCGAGATGCGCCGCGGCGAGGTCGCCGTCACCGTCATCGACCCGCAGTCTTACATGACCTACCAGCCGTTCCTGCCCGAGGCCGCCGCGGGGAACCTGGAGCCCCGCCACGTCGTCGCGCCGCTGCGCAAGGTCCTGAACCGCTGCCGCATCGTGAACGGGTTCGTGACGCGGATCGACAACGCCTCCAGACGGCTCACCCTCCGCCCCGCCGGCGCGCACACCTCCGGCGTGCCGGAGCGGGACGTCGAGTACGACATGCTCGTCGTCAGCCTCGGCTCCATCTCGCGGACCCTGCCCATCCCGGGCCTCGCCGAGTGCGGGATCGGCTTCAAGACCGTCGAAGAGGCGATCTTCCTGCGCAACCACGTCCTGCACCAGCTCGACATCGCCGCGTCCAACCCGGACAACGAGGCCGTCCGCAAGCGCGCCCTCACGTTCGTGTTCGTCGGCGCCGGGTTCGCGGGCGTCGAGGCCATGGCCGAGCTGGAGGACATGGCCCGCGACGCCTGCAAGTGGTACCCGACGATCGACGAGAGGGAGATGCGCTGGATGATGGTCGAGGCCACCGACCGCATCCTCCCCGAGGTGGGCCCCGAGATGGGCCGCTGGACCGCCGAGGCCCTGCGTCGCCGCGGCATCGAGGTCAAGATGAACACGCTGCTCAAGTCCGCCGAGAAGCGGCGCATCGTGCTGAGCGACGGCGAGGAGTTCGAGGCCGGCACCCTCGTCTGGACCGCCGGCGTCAAACCGCACCCCGTCGTCAAGGAGAGCGACCTCCCCCTCGACGACAAGAGCCGTATCAGGACCACCGCCGAGCTCACCGTCGAAGGGCTCGACGGCGTCTACGCCGCCGGCGACAACGCCGCCGTCCCCGACCTCACCGACACCGGCGACTTCACCGCCCCCAACGCCCAGCACGCCGTCCGGCAGGCCAAGCGCCTCGCCGACAACATCGTGGCGGACCTGCGCGGCAAGCCCCGCAAACCGTACGTGCACGCCTACGTCGGCTCGGTCGCCGGCCTCGGCCTGCACAAGGGCGTCGCCAACGTCTACGGCCTCAAACTGCGCGGCCTGCCCGCGTGGTTCATGCACCGCACCTACCACCTGTCGCGCATGCCGACCGTCAACCGCAAGTTCCGCATCACCATGGACTGGACGCTCTCCGCGTTCTTCCGCCGCGAGATCGTTTCGCTCGGCGAACTCGAATGGCCCCGCCAGGAGTTCGAACTCGCCGCCGGACGCCAGCGTGACATCTGACAACCCGCCTTGACCGGCCGGACCGTTCCACTGGCCGAACCCGGCCGCCAGAGCTCCACAATCACGGCCCTTGGAGACGGCGGCGACAACCACTGACTCGATATGATGACGCCGCCCCTGTAGCCCAACGGCAGAGGCGGGCTCCCTAAAAGAGCCAGTGTGTCGGTTCGAGTCCGACCAGGGGCACGTGCGGCGAACCCTGCTCGCCGATCTTCTATCGGCTTCGCCTTGGCTCTCGGCGGCGGACCCTGCTCGCCGTCTTTGACGGCTTCGCCGGGGCTCGCTGTGTCCGCCCAGGGGGCGACCCCCTGGAACCCCCGATGCTCGGGCTTCGCCCTCGCGTGGGCTCGGCTTCGCCATCGCCTTCTCCTCGGGTCGGGGTCGGCGGTCGTCTGGCCCGTGCTCGGCTTCGCCTTCGCTGCGCGGGTGGGCGAGTGCTGCGGCTCGGGGGGCTTTTCGGGGGGTGTTGGGGCTGATCAACTGGGGGGTTCGCGGCTTAGACTGGTGGGTCACCTCGGCGGAAGTGGAGACCTGATGGAGAGCAGAAACCCGGCGTTCCGGGGGAGCGCCTTCGACCAGCGGGGCGGAGGGTACGGCGGGGCCGCCTATGCCGCGCCCGGGTACGCGCCGGCCGCCACCAGGACGATGACCATGGACGACGTCGTCGTCCGCGGATTTTTGACGCTCGTGACCCTGGTGGCCACGGCGGCGCTGGCCTGGGCGCTGGTGCCGACCGCGCGCGCCGCGCCCGTGCTGGTCGTGGCGCTCATCGCCGAGATCGGCATCTGGGCGTTCATCGCGTTCGGCCGCAAGGCGAACGCGGCGACGGTGCTGGCGTTCGCCGCCGTCTACGGCGTCGTCGTCGGGATCGTCAGCCACTCCTACAACGACATCTACCACGGAGTGGTCTTCCAGGCGGTGGTCGGGACGGCGCTGGCGTTCGGCGCCACCCTCGCCGTCTACGCGCTGCGCATCGTCCGGGTCACGCCCAAGTTCGCCCGGTTCGTCATGGCCGCCGGGCTCGCGCTGATCGGGCTGATGCTCGTCAACTGGGTCGTGTACCTGTTCGGCGGCGACCACGGCATCGGGATCCGCGACCCCGGCAACCCCCTCGCCTACGCCTTCAGCGTCGTCGCGATCCTCGTCGGCTGCTTCTTCCTGCTGCTCGACTTCGACGCGGTCGAGACCGGGGTGCGGACGGGCGCGCCCGAGAAGTTCGCCTGGTACTGCGCGTTCGGGCTGGTGCTGAGCCTGGTGTGGATCTACCTGGAGATCCTGCGGCTGCTCAGCTACTTCTCCGGGCGCGACTAGGGGTGAGCGTCGGCGTGTTGTGAGCCCGACGCAGTGAGGTCTCCGGTCGGCGCGCTTCGAGAAGAAGGGCCCGGGATTCCGGGCCCTTCGCCGGAGTTGATATGTCAGGCAGCCAGCGTCCGAGACGCTGTGTGTGCTGGCTCTTCGTCGTAGCGGGTGGTGGCGATCTGCCCGGAGGTCAGTCGCTGACCACCGGGTCGGTCCACGGGAGGTGCAGGTCGTCGCCTGCCCGCCGGGGGACGATGTGGATGTGCAGGTGGAAGATCGTCTGGGTGGCCTCGCCGCCCGCCGAGGTGATCACGTTGCACGGGAACGCCTCGCGGGCGAGCTCGGCCGCCCTGGCCATCGTCGTCGCCGAGACCATCGGGTCCTCGGTGACGTCGTCGACGTGCACGCGGGGCACCACCAGGACGTGGCCCTCCACGACCGGACCGAGCGGCACGAATGCCACCGCGTCCGGCCACTCCCGCACGATCTCGGCAGGAGCCGTACCTTCGACGATCTTGCAGAAAATGCACGAGCCGCGCTCGGTGCTGATCGGCTTGGTCATGGTCATCTCCCCGTTTGTGCGGCGCCCATGCTGGTTTGCAGGACGCGGCTTCGGGGGACGACCGTGCCCGGCCGGGGCCATCTGGCAAGTGTGACGTGCGCCGCCCAGGCCGGGCTGCGCGTGCGGTCCGGGGGCGCTCCCGTCCCGGCCGTCCGCGCGCGCCGCAGTGAGTGTTTCGGGGTGGGGTGAGCCGGCGTGTTGTGAGCCGGACGCAGTGAGGTCACCGGTAGACGGGCCGGGGCACCCTGGTGGGACGTGCCTGAATGCTACGGCTCCTGGCAGGCGGTCTACGGGCCGTTCAACACCGGCAACGTAACGGCGCCTGGGCGCGGGTCCTGGCCGGGGCGCTCCACGCGTTGATCAGCCCCGCGCCGGGCGGCGTGGGGCTGATCTGTGCGGGATCTCTGCGCCAAGGTCGTGGCGCGCAGCGGCACGACGGCGGGGACACCCTCTGGCGGGATCCCGCAACGTTCGGTATGACGTTCGATCGGCGCGCCCTCCCCAGGGGAGGCGCGTGCTCAGTAGTGGCGGGCGCGGCGCGTGCGCTCGTGCTCGCGGACCAGGGCCGCGGCGTAGCCGTGGGAGAGGTTGTGCTCCTCGGCCAGCCAGGTGCTGCGTTCCTCGCAGCGCGTGAACGAGGGCCCGTTCTCGATCGTGGTGAACCACTCGGGGATGTCACGTCCGGTGACTTGCGGAATGCGGGCTATCAGCTTGCTGTGCGTCTCCGGCGAGTGGTTCAGTGACAATTGGCACCTCCAGGTCGCGGGGCTCTTCCTGCCGACTCTGCAACACCTCTCCGCATGTGACAACCCCCTAACGGGGACCTATCCATGACGTTATGTAGATCATCCGTAACGGGGATGATCCCCGGAAACGCGCAGGTGGCCCGCAGGGAGCCGCGTGAGGGCGGTTCCGCGCGGGCCACCGTGCAGGGGTCAGGTTTCCGTTTCCCTGGGTAAGGCTGGTCTTACCTTTAGGAGAGGCGCTCCAGGACCATGGCCATGCCCTGGCCGCCGCCCACGCACATCGTCTCCAGACCGAACTGCTTGTCGTGGAACCTGAGGCCGTTGAGGAGCGTGGAGGTGATCCGGGCGCCGGTCATGCCGAAGGGGTGACCGACCGCGATCGCGCCGCCGTTGACGTTCAGCTTGTCGTGATCGATGCCGAGCTCCTCGGCGGACGGCAGCACCTGCGCCGCGAACGCCTCGTTGATCTCGACGAGGTCGATGTCGTCGATCGTCATCCCGGCCTTGGCCAGGGCCCGGCGGGACGCCTCCACCGGGCCGAGCCCCATGATCTCGGGGGACAGGCCGGTGACGCCGGTCGACACGATGCGGGCCAGCGGGGTGATGCCGAGTTCGGCGGCCTTGGTGTCGCTCATGACCACGACCGCGGCGGCGCCGTCGTTCAGCGGGCAGCAGTTGCCGGCGGTGACCGTCCCGTCCGGGCGGAAGACCGGCTTGAGCTGCGACACCTTCTCGTAGGTGGTGCCGGGGCGGGGGCCGTCGTCCTTGGCCACGACGGAGCCGTCCGGCAGCGTCACGGGGGTGATGTCCTTCTCCCAGAACCCGTTGGCGAGAGCCTTCTCGGCGAGGTTCTGCGAGCGGACGCCGAACTCGTCCTGCGCCTGGCGGGAAACGCCGCGCAGGGCCGCCACGTTCTCGGCGGTCTGGCCCATCGCGATGTAGATGTCGGGCAGCGCGCCGTCCTCGCGCGGGTCGTGCCACACGGCGGCGCCGCCCTCGCCGGCCTTGGCGGTGCGCTCCTGGGCGTCGGCGAACAGCGGGTTCTGCGTGTCGGGCAGGCCGTCGCTGCTGCCCTTGGCGAACCGGCTGACGGTCTCGACGCCCGCCGAGACGATGACGTCGGCCTCCCCGGCGCGGATCGCGTGCAGCGCCATCCGCGTCGTCTGGAGCGAGGACGAGCAGTACCGGGTGATGGTGGCGCCGGGCACGTTGTCCCAGCCCAGCAGGACCGACACCACGCGGCCCATGTTGTAGCCCTGCTCGCCGCCGGGCAGGCCGCAGCCGAGCAGCAGGTCGTCGATCTGGCTCGGGTCCAGCTGCGGGACCTTCGCCATCGCGGCGGTGACCATCTGGGCGGTGAGGTCGTCGGGCCGGATGTCCTTGAGCGACCCCTTGAAGGCGCGCCCGATCGGCGAGCGCGCGGTTGCGACGATGACTGCCTCGGGCATGTGCGGGTCTCCTTCTCAGCGCCAACGGTGTTACTCACCGGTCACCAGCAATCTAGCCGCTGGCCCCCCGCCCCGTACACGCCGCCCCCCGCGCCTGGTGGACGGAACGTCCAATAAGTGCGGGCTTACCTCGTTCACCTGGGCGAGGTCCCGGCGGCCGGGTGACCGCCGCCCCATGTGTCCGGGACGCCGGGCACCGGAGAGTGGGACCGCCGCCACCGGCCGGGCCACCGCCAGCGCGGGCGAAGCCTCGGCCGGCACCCCGGACCGCCGGGGCCCGCCACCGGTGACCGGGCGGGCTCCGGCTCCGTGAGCGCCGGGCCGTCCTCCCGGGGAAGGTGTCCGGCCGCGTGGCGCCGGGGCAGGTGCCGCAGCGGGTACCGCAGGGTGGCCCAGCGGCCCCGGGGGCCGCGGTCGAGCCCGGCGACGGACGCGCCGCTGACCTCCGTGCCGGCCCGCTCGGCGGCCTCGGCGGCGGCGAGGTAGACGGGCAGGACGTCCGCCGCCAGGTGGTCGGACAGATCGTGCCCCAGGCCCAGCGCGGCCGCCATCGACGGCAGCACGGCGGCCGATGCGGCGGCGTAGCCGCGGGCGGACGGGTGGTAGCGGTCCTCGCTGAACATCGCGAGCGGGTCGGCGGCGAACTCGTGGCCGAGCAGGTCGCCGAGCGACACCGAGCGGCCGCCGCGCTCGACGACGGCGATCGTCTGGGCGGCGGCGAGCTGCCGGCTCGCGCGGCGCGCGAACCAGCGCAGCGGCGGCATCAGCGACTTCACGGAGCCCAGGTCGGGGCAGGTGCCGACGACGACCTCGCCGCCGGCGCCGCGCAGCCGCTCCACCGCGCGGGCCAGGTGCCGGACGGACTCGGCGGCCGGGACCCGCCCCGTCACGTCGTTCGCGCCGATCATGATGACGGCGACGTCGGGACGGGTCTGCAGGGCCTGGTCGACCTGGCCGTCGAGCGCCTGCGAGCGGGAACCGGAGCGGGCGACGTTCGTCAGCCGGACGGGACGTCCCGCGATCGCGGACAGCCCGGCCGCCAGCAGCGCGGCGGGAGTCTCCTCCGGGGTGCGCACGCCGAGCCCGGCGGCGGTCGAGTCGCCCAGCATGACCAGCGAGAGCGGGTCGCCGCCGCGCGTCCCGCCGTACAGGCCGTCGGCGATCGGCGGGTCGCCGTTCGGCCGTGCGAGGATGGTCCTGCGGGCGAGCCTGGCCTGCATCAGCAGCAGACCGAACGTGATGCCGCCGAGCGCGGTGATGCCTCCGCCGCCATAGGCCGCGGCGGCCGCGATGCGGCGGGCGGTGAATGCTCTCCACATGCTGCGCTGACCCTCCGTGAATTTGTACCTACCCGCACGAAAGGGTCGCGATACCTGCGGTGGCGGATCTCGGCTACCGTCGAGAACGGGAAGCCTTCCGGTCACCGCGCCGGTTTCGGCGCGCGACCGGCGGCCGACCAGGGACGCAACCATAAGATCAACACACTGAACGACAAGGATGTCGCGGTGCACGTACACGACTCGCTCATCGAGCTGATGGGCAACACCCCGCTCGTCCGGCTGCGCAAGGTGACCGCCGGCGTGGGCGGCGGCCGGGCGCCGCAGGTGCTCGCCAAGGTGGAGTACTTCAACCCCGGCGGGTCGGTGAAGGACCGCATCGCGGTCCGCATGATCGACGCCGCCGAGAAGTCGGGCGAGCTGCGCCCCGGAGGGACGATCGTCGAGCCGACGTCCGGCAACACCGGGGTCGGCCTCGCCATCGTCGCGCAGGAGCGCGGCTACCGGTGCGTCTTCGTCTGCCCCGACAAGGTCGGCAAGGACAAGATCGACGTGCTGCGCGCGTACGGCGCCGAGGTGGTCGTCTGCCCGACGGCGGTGAACCCCGAGCACCCCGACTCCTACTACTCGGTCTCGGACCGCCTCGTCACCGAGATCCCCGACGCGTGGAAGCCGAACCAGTACACCAACCCGCAGAACCCCCAGTCGCACTACGAGACGACCGGGCCGGAGCTGTGGGAGCAGACCGAGGGCCGCATCACGCACTTCGTCGCGGGCATCGGCACCGGCGGGACGATCAGCGGCGTCGGCCGGTACCTCAAGGAGGTCTCCGGCGGACGGGTCCGGATCGTCGGCGCGGACCCGGAGGGCTCGGTCTACTCCGGCGGCAGCGGCCGCCCCTACCTCACCGAGGGCGTCGGCGAGGACATCTGGCCCGAGACCTACGACCGCGACATCTGCGACGAGGTCATCGCGGTGTCCGACAAGGACTCCTTCACCATGACCCGCCGCCTCGCCCGCGAGGAGGCGCTGCTCGTCGGCGGGTCCTGCGGGATGGCGGTCGTCGCCGCGCTGCGCGTGGCCGAGCGCGCCGATCCGGACGCGGTGATCGTGGTGCTGCTGCCCGACGGCGGCCGCGGCTACCTCGGCAAGATCTTCAACGACAGCTGGATGGCGGACTACGGCTTCCTCACCCCCTCCACCGAGGAGGCGCGGGTCGGCGAGGTGCTCACCCGCAAGGGCGGCACGCTGCCGGAGTTCGTGCACGTCCACCCGCACGAGACCGTGCAGACCGCGATCGCCATCATGCGCGAGTACGAGGTGTCGCAGCTGCCGGTGATGAAGGAGGAGCCGCCGGTCATGGCGGCCGAGGTGGTCGGCTCGGTCGGGGAGACCGACCTGCTCGACATCATGGTCAAGGGCCAGGCCAAGATGACCGAGCCGGTCGAGTCGCACATGTCGGCGCCGCTGCCGACGCTCGGCTCCGGCGAGCCGGTCAGCAAGGCCGTCGGCGTCCTGGAGAAGTCCGGCGCCGCCGTCGTCCTCGTGGACGGCAAGCCCAAGGGCCTCATCACCCGGCAGGACCTTCTGGCCTTCCTGTCCGACTCCACCGGCTGACCCCGGCGGAGCGGAGAACGGCCGAGCGCCTGGAGATCGATGATCTCCAGGCGCTCGGCCGTTCAGGTGTCGGGTCGCGGGGCCCGGCCGGTGGGCGGCGTTATGGGCCGGCCCCCGCGACCCGACGTCTCGGGGGCGCCGCTAGCCGCGGTGCCCGGTCGGGGCGAAGTCCTCCCGCGTGTCGTTCGCACGCGGCTGCTTCTTCGGCTCGTCGCCGTGGCCCGGCCACCAGGCCCGGTGGCCCAGCATCGCGGTCAGGCCCGGCACCAGGAAGGTGGACATCACGAAGGCCGACAGCGCGATGCCGATCGCCACCGAGAAGCCCATCTGCTGGAGCATCGAGACCGGCGCGAGCATCATCACCGAGAACGTGCCGGCCAGGATGAGGCCCGCCGCGGCGACCGTCGGGCCGCCGTGCTGGACGGCCAGCGCCGCCGCCTTCCGCGGCTCGTGGCCCTCCTTGGCCTCCTCGCGCAGCCGCGCCGTCATCAGGATGTTGTAGTCGGTCCCGATGGCCAGCACGAACAGGTAGAGGACGATCGGCAGCTGGAAGGTGACGCCGGCCTCGCCCATCGCGCCCTGGAAGACGTACACCGCGGAGCCGAGCGTCGCCGCGAAGCCCAGCAGGACGGCCACGACCAGGTAGAGCGGCGCGACCACCGACCTCAGCAGCAGCGCCAGGATCAGCGCGATCAGGACCGCCGCCACCGGCAGGATCACCGACAGGTCGCGGTTGTTGACCGTGTTGATGTCGGAGAAGATCGCCGTCGGTCCGCCGACGTAGGTGCGGGTGCCCTCCGGCGCCGCCTTGTGCACGGCGGGCGTCAGGTCGTCCTTGACCAGGCTGATCGCCTTGTTGGACGCGGGGTTGAGCTTCAGCACCAGGTCGACCCGGGCCACGGTCTTGTCCTGGCCGGGGACGGGCGGCTGCACCCTGCCGACGCCGGGCGCGTTCTCGACGGCCTTGCTGAACGCCTGGGTCTGCTGCTGGCTGACCGGCTGCCCGTTCTGGCTCTTGATGAACACCTGGACCGGGGTGGTCAGGCCGGGCGGGAAGCCCTTCTCCATGTCCTTGGTCGCCTGCGCGGACTCGGTGTCCTGCGGGAAGCCGGCCGCGAAGTCGTAGTCGGCCTTGAAACCGAGGGTGCCGAGCGCCAGCACGACCAGGACGAGCCCGGACGCCGCCGCGGCGAGCGCGGGGCGCTTGCCGACGCCGCGGCCGATGGCCGTGGAGAACCTGTCCTTCGGCTGCTTCTTCCACGCCTTGGACGGCCAGAAGACGGCGGTGCCGAGCAGCGAGACGAGCGCGGGGAACAGCGTCAGCGAGGTGATGCCCATCACGACGACGGCGATGGCCAGGGACGGGCCCCAGGCGCTGAAGACGCCGAACGTCGCGAGCAGCAGGACCAGGAACGTCACGGCGATGGCGGCGGCGGCCGAGGAGATGACCTCGCCGACCCGCTCCACCGCGGTGATCATCGCGGTCTTCTTGTCGTCGCCGGCCCGCAGCCGCTCGCGGAACCGGAACATCAGGAACAGGTAG
This sequence comes from Actinomadura verrucosospora, assembly GCF_039540335.1. Classification (NCBI taxonomy): domain Bacteria; kingdom Bacillati; phylum Actinomycetota; class Actinomycetes; order Streptosporangiales; family Thermomonosporaceae; genus Actinomadura; species Actinomadura verrucosospora. The sequence continues at coordinate 30,296 of NZ_BAABEV010000012.1, forward strand.
TAGTCGGCGCCGATGCCGAAGAGCACGATCAGGATGATGGTGCTGAGGCTGTCGTCGCCGGAGAATCCGAAGATCTTCGAGGCCGTGCCGATCAGGCCCATCGCGACCTGCATGGTCACGGTGATGACGACGATCGGCAGGATCGCCGCCAGCGGGGCCCGGAAGATCAGCAGGATCAGGCCGATGATCAGCACGAAGGTGGCGATGCCGACGATCTCGAAGGACTTGTTGAAGGAGTCCTCGTTGTCGACGAAGCCGGCGACGTCACCGCCGACCTTGGCCTCCATCCCGCTGCCCTTCAGCAGGGTGGGCAGGTCCTTGCGTATCTGCTTGACCGCCTCGCCCTGCTTCTTGCTGTCGTCCATCGAGGTGCCCTTCATCGGCACCATGACCACCTGGACGGCCTTGTTGGGCGCCAGGGCCTGCGGGCCGGTGGCGAAGCCGAGGACGGTCGGCGGCTTCTTGGCGTTCAGCGACTTGGCGGCCTCGTTCACCTTGGCGCTGTCCTGCGCCGTCAACGGCTGGCCGTCCGAGCGCTTCACCACGATCAGCGAGGAGGTGTCCTCCTGCTGCGGGAAAGCCTTTTCAGCGATCTTGAGCGCCTGCACCGACTCGTACTTCGAGGGCAGGAAGTCGCCCTGGTCGGACTCGGTGGTGAGCTTGGGGGAGAGGGCGATGATGAGAACCGCGGCGACGAGCCAGGCCACGATCGTCCACCACGGGTGTCTCACGACGAAGCGCGCGAGCCGAGCGAACATGGGGGCTTCCTTAATTCACGGTCGTAGGGATACCCGTAAAACAGTAGAGACCGGACACCGCGCAGGGGTCACCCGCAGCGCCGAAATGCGGGGTGATACCTCCGGGGGAGACTCTCCTCCTCTAGGAGGGGCGGGGAGTGGATAGCCTCGTACCCATGGACAACGAGGTTCAACGGGGGTTCGAGACCCTGGCCATCCACGCCGGGCAGGAGCCCGACCCGGTCACCGGCGCGGTCGTGCCGCCGATCTACCAGGTCTCGACGTACAAGCAGGACGGCATCGGGGGGCTGCGCGGCGGCTACGAGTACTCCCGGTCGGCCAATCCGACGCGTACCGCGCTGGAGGTATGCCTGGCCGAGACGGAGGGCGGCGCGCGGGGGCTGGCGTTCGCCTCCGGGCTCGCCGCCGAGGACGCGCTGCTGCGCACGGTCTGCAAGCCCGGCGCCCACGTCATCGTCCCCAACGACGCCTACGGCGGGACGTACCGGCTGTTCGCGAAGGTCGCCCAGCCGTGGGGCGTCGAGTTCGACCCGGTGCCGCTCGGCGACATCGCCGCGGTGCGGGCGGCGGTGCGACCCGACACGAAGATCATCTGGGTGGAGACGCCCACCAACCCGCTGCTCGGCGTCGCCGACATCGCGGCCCTGGCCGCCGTCGCCCGCGACGCCGGCGCGCTGCTGGCCGTCGACAACACCTTCGCCTCCCCCTACCTGCAGCGGCCGCTGGAGCTCGGGGCGGACGTCGTCGTCCACTCCACCACCAAGTACATCGGCGGGCACTCCGACGTCGTCGGGGGCGCGCTGATCGTCGCGGACGCGGACCTCGGGGAGCGGCTGGCGTTCCACCAGAACGCGATGGGCGCCGTCGCGGGCCCGTTCGACGCCTGGCTCACCCTGCGTGGGATCAAGACCCTCGGCGTGCGGATGGACCGGCACTGCGCCAACGCGGAGCGGGTCGCGGAGCTGCTGACGCGGCACCCGTCCGTCCGGCAGGTCCTCTACCCGGGGCTGCCCGACCACCCGGGCCACGAGATCGCCGCCAAGCAGATGAAGGCGTTCGGCGGCATGGTCTCGTTCCGGATGGAGTCGGAGGAGGCCGCCGTCCGGGTGTGCGAGCGGACGAAGCTGTTCACGCTCGGCGAGTCGCTCGGCGGCGTCGAGTCGCTGATCGAGCACCCGGGGCGGATGACGCACGCCTCGGCGGCCGGGTCGCCGCTGGAAGTGCCCGCCGACCTGGTGCGACTGTCGGTCGGCATCGAGGACGCAGCCGACCTGCTCCGCGATCTGGAGCAGGCGCTTTCCTGAGAATCGGCTGACCATTCCCCACCGGACTTGATCAAAACATCTATACTCGGCGCGCCAGGTTCGTGAAGAAAGGGCCCGGGGTGCGCAAAGTACTGGTCTGTGGGGCGGCGTTCGCCGCGACGTGTGTCTCCGCCGTGACCGTTCCCGTGGGAGCCCACGCGAACGAGCCGGCGCCGACGCCCAGCGTGTCCGTTCCGTCCGTGCCGACCGAGTCGTCGGCGGGGACCCCCTCCGGCGCGCCGGAGACCGGGGCCCCCGGCACCGGGTCGCCGTCGGCGCCGTCCGCGACGCCGACGGAGGGCGGCCCCGCCGGCGCGGACGGCGAGCCGGACGGCACCGTCACCGCGCAGGCGGTCATGGTGACGCCGCAGCTCCCGCTGTTCCGCACCTACGCCTACGGCAAGCTGCCCGCCCAGAAGATCGACGCCTACTGGCGCAAGCCGGGCCCGCGCGCCACGCCCCGCCCGGCCGTGCTGCTCCTGCACGGCGGCTACTGGCTGGAGGGCGACAAGGGCGGCGGCTGGAAGTACTTCGCGCGCCGGCTGACCGAGCAGGGCTTCGTCGTGCTGTCGGCCAACTACCGGCTCGCGCCCAAGGCGCAGTGGCCCGCCCAGCGCGACGACGCCATGGCGGCCCTCGACTTCATCAAGAAGCACGCCCAGGTGTGGAACGTCGACCCGAACCGCGTCGCGGTCATGGGCTCGTCGGCCGGCGGGCACCTCGCGACGCAGCTCGGCACGCTCGGGACGGGCACCCGCCAGGTCCGCGGCGTGGTCGCGCTGTCCCCGCCGAACAACCCCTTCCTGGCCTTCCAGGACGGCGCGAAGCCGGACGCCACGTTCACCAAGCGCAAGCTGCGGCGGGCCGTGGTCGGCCTCGTCCACTGCGAGCCCGGTGTCACCGCCGACCCGGACTGCTGGACGAAGCTGGACGACGCCAGCACCGTCACGCACGTCTCCGCGGGCGACGCCCCGATGCTGCTGATGCACGCCACCGGCGACTTCGTCCCCGTCACCCAGAGCACCGGGCTGGCGACCGCGCTGCGCGCCGCCGGCGTCCCGGCGACCGTCAAGACCGTCGAGGGCGACATGCACGCCTCGGACATGCTGGGCGACGAAGGCGTCTACCCGACCATCCTGGCCTGGCTCAAGAAGCGGCTGAACGTGTAGTTGGCGGTGCTCTCCTCCTTCGGGCCTTGACGGCCCTCCATCGTCGAGCACCGCGGGCGATCGCTGGCATCGCTCCGGCTCGCCTGGCGGCTCACTGCGCGATCAGGTTCTCGCTCCGCTCGAACCTGCCTTCGGACGCGATCGCAACCATTGAGGTCGTCGCGGGGTGGCGGTGCCGGCTGAGGTTGTCGCGTGGTTGCGGTGAGGCTCGGGGCTGCGCGGACTATGGTCGGCTCATGTCGACTTCGGACCGCATCCTGCTTCTTCTGCACATCGGGTTCGCGATCTTCACGCTGGGGCCGCTGACCGCCGCCACGATGTCCACGCCCCGCTACATCCGCAAGCGCGACGTGGTGGTGGTGCGTTACCTCCACCGGACCACCCAGATCTACGGGATCGGCACGCTCGGGATCTTCCTGATCGGGCTCGGGCTGGCCAAGGGCGACCTCGCCGAGGTGTGGCTGACGGTGTCGATGACGCTGTTCGTCGTCGCGCTGGTGCTGCTGCTGATCGTCGAGCGCGACCAGCGCAAGGCGGTGCACCTGCTGGAGGTCGCGGCGGCCGAGACGGCGGCCGCACCGGTCCCGGTCCGTCCCCCCGCGGCCGAGGAGCCCGGGGAGGCCGAGGGCGGCGCGACGGAGGCCGAGGCCCCCGCCGCCGCGGGACCGGCGGCCGACACCGGTGAGATCGCCCAGGTGGAGCGGGGGCGGCTGGCCGCCATGTCCGGCGTCGTCGCGCTGATCTGGCTGGTGATCCTCGCCCTGATGGTCTGGAACGGCTGAGCCGGCCGAACGCGACTAAGCACGCCTCACTCGGAGATAGTCGCTGACGACGTATTCGCCCAGACGGTCGGCGTCGGGGGCGAAGACGCGGCCGCCGTTGCGCCTGGCGACCTCCTCCACGAACGACACGAGCCGCCGGTCCTCGGCGAGCATGAAGAAGTTCATGGTGGCGCCGCGCCGGGTCATCTTGTCGACCTCGGCGAGGGTGAGCACGAGCGTGTCGGTGGACGGCGGGTAGTCGAACAGCGAACGGCCGTCCGGCCGCAGGTGCGCGGTGGGCTCGCCGTCGGTGACGACGAGGACGATCGGCTCGAAGTCGGGGTGCCGGTCCAGGTGCCGTCCGGCGATCATCAGGGCGTGGTGCAGGTTGGTGCCCTGCACCATGTCCCAGTCGAGGCCCGCCATCTCCGTCGGGTGCAGCACCCGCGCGTAGTTGGAGAAGCCGATGATCTGGATCGCGTCCTGCGGGAACTTGCTGGTCACGAGCGAGTGCAGGGCCAGCGTGGTCTGCTTGGCGGCCGCCCACGTCCCGCGCAGCACCATCGAGTAGGACAGGTCGACGAGCAGGCAGACGGCGGCGCCGGTGCGGCGCTCGGTCTCGTGCACCTCGAAGTCGTCGACGCTCAGCCGCACGCCGTCCGGGCGGCGCGCGCCGTTCCCGCCGGTCGTGCCCACGCGCTCGGTGACCTTCGCCCCCGCGGGCGGGGGGACGAGCCCGGCGGCGGGCTCCCCGGTCCCGGTCGCGGGGGTCCCGCGCTCCATGGCGCTGCGCCGGATCGCGTTGCTCACCGTCCGGACCACGTCGAGGGGCTGCTCGTCGCCGAACCGCCACTCGCGGCTGGAGCCGGTCAGCTCGCCCGCCTGTCCCGCGTCCCGCTGGTCGTGGTCGCCCTGGCGGCCGGACGCCAGCTGGGAGAACACCCGGCGCAGCGCGGTCTCGCCGAGCCGCCGCACCGCCTTCGGTGTCAGCTCCAGCTTGCCGCGCCGCCGCTGCAGGTAGCCCTGCCGCTCCAGCTCGGCCTCGATGCGGCGCAGCGCGGCGAGGTCGTCGACGGCCTGCCGGCCGAGGGCCCGCCGGACGGCGTCCTCGTCGATGTCGTCGAGCCGCGCGCCCGGGTAGTCCTGCCCGAGCGCCGCCTCCAGCTCGCTGAGGTCGGCCAGCTCCGCCAGCGCGGTCGTGGCGTCGCCCACGCCGAGCGGGTTCTCGCCGGTCATCTGCTCGGGCTGCCCCCAGCCGAGGTCGGGGCGGCGGGCCCGCAGCGCGTCGCCGAGCCGGGTCATCTCCATGGCGAGGCCCGCGTCCTGCATGGCCTGCTCCATGAGCCCGGCCAGCTCGGCGCGCTGCTCGGGGCTGAGCGAGGCGAGCAGCCGGTCCATCGCGGCGGCGCGGCGGGCCAGCGAGTCGACCAGCTCTTCGAGGTTCCGCGGGTCGTCGGGGAACATGTCCCCGTACTCGTTCATGAACCGGTCGAAGTCGTCCTGGGTGTGCTCGCCGCGCGCGTCCCGCTCCAGCATCGCGTTGAGGTCGGCCATCATGTCCTTGACCCGCTGCATGGCGGCCGGGTCCTGGTTCTCCAGGGCCTGCTTCATGCCCTGGAACTGCGCGTCGAGGACCTCGCGGCGCAGCAGGTCCTTCAGCTGCTCGAAGGTGCGGCGGGCGGCGGCGGAGCGCCAGTCGTAGTCCGACAGCCGCCGGATCGCCTGCGAGGTGTCGGACGGCAGCGTGTCGAGCTCCGCCTCGCGCAGCCTGGCGTCGTCGCCCGGGTCGGGGAACAGCTCGGCCCGCTCCTGCCCGATCGCGGTGTCCAGCAGCGCGCGGGCCTGCTCCAGCGTCCCGTCGAGACGGCCCCGGTCGCGCAGCGCGCGGCGCCGCTCCCGGACCTGGCGGAGCATGTCGTCGAGGCCCCGGCGGTTCTGGGCGCCGGGCAGGCCGCGGCGCAACAGCTCGCGGAGCGCGTCGTCGGGCCGGGCTCCGTCCAGCACCGAGTCGCCCACGGCGTCCAGCGCGTCGCGGACGTCGTAGGGCGGCGCGAGCGGGTCGGGCCCGTCCTCGTAGGCGCCGTAGCGGTATCGGCTCATCGAATCCCCTTGCGCGTGGACACCTCGGGACGCGGCGTCACGTCCGGTACGTCGCCGTCCCGTCGGAGCGTCCCTCGGCGACGTCCTTGGAGAGCCGCCGGGTGAGGAACAGGCCCTCCAGGGCGAACTCGATCGCCGCCGCGGCCTGCCCGGGGGACTCCCCGCTCATGCCGAGCCTTTCCATGATCTTGGCGAGGCCGGGCACGTGGCCGGTGCGGCGCAGCAGCTCGCGCGCCGGAACCAGCTCGCCCGACTCCACGCTCTCCCCGGAGTCGAACTTGTCGAGCAGGCCGGTGAGGTCGGCGGCGCCGAGCGTGCGGCGGTAGGTCTCGGCGACCGCGCGGCGCAGCAGGTGCTCCAGCACCTCCTGCTCGCGGCCCTCCTCGCTGACCTCGAACTCCACCTTGCCCATCAGCGACGGCACCACGGCCGGCAGGTCGCAGACCCGCGCGACGGCGTTCTCCTCGCCGGTGAGCGCCGCGCGGCGCACCGCGCCCGCGGCGACGGTCTCGGCGCCCGCGAGCGCGAACCGCGCCGAGACGCCCGACCGGGCGTCCACCGCCGTCGACTCGCGGACGAGCCGGGTGAACCTCCCGATCACCTCGATCATGTGGTCGGGCACCTCGGCGGGCAGTCCGCCGAGGTCGGCGAAGTCGGCCTCCTGGCGGATCAGCGCGAGCTCGGCGTCCAGTTCGAGGGGGTAGTGGGTGCGGATCTCGGCGCCGAAGCGGTCCTTCAGCGGGGTGATGATCCGGCCGCGGTTGGTGTAGTCCTCGGGGTTGGCGGACGCGACGAGCAGCACGTCGAGCGGCAGCCGCAGCGCGTAGCCGCGGACCTGGACGTCGCGCTCCTCCAGCACGTTCAGCAGCGCGACCTGGATCCGCTCGGCGAGGTCGGGCAGCTCGTTGATGGAGAAGATCCCGCGGTTGGTGCGGGGGACGAGCCCGAAGTGCACGGTCTCCGGGTCGCCGAGCGTGCGGCCCTCCGCCACCTTGATCGGGTCGACGTCGCCGATGAGGTCGCCGACGCTGGTGTCGGGCGTGGCGAGCTTCTCGCCGTAGCGGTCGTCGCGGTGCCTCCACTCGACCGGCAGCTCGTCGCCCAGCTCGCCGGCGAGCCGGCGGCACCGCACGCAGACCGGCGCGTACGGGTGGTCGTTGATCTCGCAGCCGGCCACCACCGGCGTCCACTCGTCCAGCAGGCCGACGAGGGTGCGGATCAGCCGCGTCTTGCCCTGCCCGCGCTCGCCGAGCAGCACCAGGTCGTGCCCGGCCAGCAGGGCGCGCTCCAGGTGGGGCAGGACGGTCTCGTCGAACCCGAGGATGCCGGGGAAGCGTGGTTCGCCGGATCTCAGCCGGTCGAGCAGGTTGCGCCGGATCTCGGCCTTGACGGGAAGCCGCACGTGGCCGCCGGCGCGCAGCGCGCCCAGGGTCGCCTCACGGGGTGCGGACTCGCCGGAGGAGGACTCGTGTGGTGTGGATGAACGCACGCGACCGACACTACGTCGCCGGTCCGCGCGATCGCACCCCCGCCGGGGATTCGCCCGTCCGATCCCGTCCCGCCGCTGTTTGGGTGGAACGGTCGCGGAGGGGGAGACTGGTGGTGTGAAGCGACCCGGCGAACGGAGTGAGGGAGGCGGCGCCGATGGCGCGATTCGGTGATGGCCTGGCCCTCGGACCCGATCTGTCCAGCGCCGCCGCGACGGCGGTCGAGCAGGCGCTCGCGCCGCTCAGCGCGGCGCCCGACCTGGTGTGCGTGTTCGTCACCGGCGACGACCCGGACCAGGTCGAGGAGGCCGCGCAGGCGGCGCAGCGCGCGGCCGGTCCGGCGCTGGTGCTGGGGTGCAGCGCGTCCGGCGTGATCGGGGCCGGGCGCGGGGTGGAGGAGCGGGGCGCGGTGAGCGCGTGGGCGGCGGTGCTGCCCGGCGCGCGTCTCGACCCGTTCCGGCTGGAGACGCTGAAGGGCGACGACCGGCTCATCGTGGTCGGCATGCCGGAGGCCCAGGACGACGACGTGGTCGGCGTGCTGCTGGCCGACCCGTACAGCTTCCCGGTGGACGCGTTCGTGGAGCGCTCGGACGAGGCGCTGCCCGGGCTGCCGCTGGTCGGCGGGCTGGCCGAGGGCAGCGGGCTCGGCGAGACCGGGCACGGCGAGGCGCGGCTGTTCGTCGGCGGCGAGGTCTACCGGGAGGGCGCGGTCGGCGTGGTGATCGGCGGGGCCGTCGCGGCAGCCACGGTGGTCAGCCAGGGCGCCCGCCCGATCGGCCCGGACATGGTGGTGACGAGGGCCGAGGAGAACGTCCTGTACGAGCTGGCGGGCGTGCCGGCGCTGGAGAAGCTGGAGCAGATCGTCCTCGGGCTGCCGGAGGAGGAGCAGGAGCTCGCCGGGCGCGGGCTGCTGATCGGCGTCGCGATGGACGAGTACGCCGACGAGCACGAGCACGGCGACTTCCTCGTGCGCGGCGTGGTGGGCGCCGACACCGACACCGGCGCCATCGCGATCGGCGACGTGGTGGACGTGGGGCGCACCGTCCGGTTCCAGGTCCGGGACGCGGGCGCCGCCGAGGAGGACCTCGCCGCGCTGCTGGAGCGGTTCGACCTCGCGCCGGTCGAGGGCGCGCTGCTGATCTCCTGCAACGGCCGGGGGCAGGCGATGTTCCCCGACTCCGACCACGACGCCAAGGTGCTGGACCGCGCCTTCGGCCCCGCCGGGGTGGGCGGGTTCTTCGCGGCGGGGGAGATCGGCCCGGTCGCGGGGCGCAACCACGTGCACGGGTTCACCGCCTCGATCCTCGCGTTCGGCCGGGCCGAGGAGGGCGTTTGAGCGCCGTCCTCGCGGTGGACATCGGCGGCACGAAGCTCGCCGCCGCGCTGGTCGAGCCCGACGGGCGCGTCACCGCGCACGACCGGGCCCCGACCCCGAACGCCCCGGGCGTCGACGGCGAGGAGCTGTGGCGGGCGCTGGAGGCGCTGCTCGGCAAGCTCGCCGCGGACGCCGGGGACCCGCCCCTCACGGGCGTCGGGGTGGGCTGCGGCGGGCCGATGACCTGGCCGGCCGCCGAGGTGTCCCCGTTGAACATCCCGGCGTGGCGGGGCTTCCCGCTGCGCGAGCGGCTCCGCGCCCGGTACCCGGGCCTGCCCGTCCGCATCCACAACGACGCGGTCTGCGTCGCGATCGGCGAGCACTGGCTCGGCGCGGGGCGCGGGCACGACAACGTCCTCGGCATGGTGGTGTCCACGGGCGTCGGCGGCGGGCTCATGCTCGGCGGACGCCTGGTGAACGGCGCCAGCGGCAACGCCGGGCACATCGGGCACGTCATCGTCGAGCCCGACGGGCCGCCCTGCGGCTGCGGGGGCCGCGGCTGCCTGGAGGCGGTCGCGCGGGGCCCCGGGCTGGTCGCGTGGGCGCGGGAGCAGGGCTGGCGGCCCGGGAGCGCGGACGCCACCGGCGTGGAGCTAACCGAGGACGCCCGCCGCGGGGATCCGGTGGCGGGCGCGGCCATGCGCCGGGCGGGCCGCGCCCTCGGCATCGCGATCGCGTCCGCGACGCACCTGTGCGATCTGGAGGTCGCGGCGATCGGCGGCGGCCTGTCGCAGGCGGGGCGGCTGCTGTTCGACCCGCTGGAGGAGGCGTTCGGCGAGCACGCGCGGATGGAGTTCGCGCGGCGCCTGAGGATCGTCCCCGCCGAGCTCGGGCAGACCGCGGGCCTGGTCGGCGCCGCCGCCCTGGTCTACGCCCAAGATCGCTATTGGAGTGCCGGATAAGTCGGGCATGCAAGGATGAGCGCATGAGCGAAGCGGCCCGGGGGGTGTGGGGGGCCGGCCCCCCGCGAGCGAGGACGAGCGGCGCCGGTCCGGCCTCCGTCGGCGTCGACGACGTCCGCGCCGCCCGGGAGCTGCTGGGCGGGGTGGCCGTGCCGACGCCGCTGATCCCCTCCCGGGTGCTGTCGGAGCAGATCGGCGGGCCCGTCCTGCTGAAGTGCGAGAACCTGCAGCGCACCGGCTCCTTCAAGATCCGGGGCGCGTACGTGCGGATCGCCCGGCTGAGCGAGCGGGAGCGGGCGGGCGGCGTGGTCGCGGCGAGCGCGGGCAACCACGCGCAGGGCGTCGCCCTCGCCGCCTCGATGCTCGGCTGCAAGGCCACGGTGTTCATGCCGGTCGGCGCCCCGCTGCCGAAGATCGCCGCGACCCGCGGCTACGGCGCCGAGGTCGTCTTCCCCGGGCCGACCGTGGACGACTGCCTCGTCGCCGCGCAGGAGTACGCGGACGAGTGCGGCGCGGTCTTCATCCACCCGTTCGACCATCCCGACGTCGTCGCGGGGCAGGCCACGATCGGCCTGGAGGTCATGGAGCAGTGCCCGGAGGCGCGGACGATCGTGTCGCCGGTGGGCGGCGGCGGGCTGCTGGCCGGGGTCGCGGCGGCCGTGAAGGGCCTGGCGAAGGAGACCGGCGGCGGGGACGTCAAGCTCGTCGGCGCGCAGGCCAAGCGGGCCGCGGCGTTCCCGCCCTCGCTCGCGGCGGGCAGGCCCACCCAGATCGGGATCGAGCGCACGATGGCGGACGGCATCGCGGTCGGCCGTCCCGGCCGCCTGACCTACGCCATGTTCACCGAGCTGGTGGACGCCGTCGTCACCGTGACCGAGGAGTCGATCTCCCAGGCCCTGCTGCTCTGCCTCGAACGCGCGAAGCAGGTCGTGGAGCCCGCGGGCGCGGCGGGCGTCGCGGCCCTGCTGGAGCACGCCTACGCCGTCGAGCCGCCCGTCGTGGTGCTGCTGTCGGGCGGCAACATCGACCCGCTGCTGCTGTCGAAGGTGCTGCGGCACGGGCTCGCGGGCGCGGGGCGCTACCTGGTGGTGCGCTGCCGCCTGAAGGACCGCCCGGGCGCCCTGGTGACCCTGCTGAGCGAGCTGGCCGAGCTGGGGGTCAACGTCCTGGACGTCATGCACGAGCGCATGGCGGCCCGCCTCCACGTCGAGGAGGCCGAGGTGCTCATGCACCTGGAGACCCGCGGGGCCGACCACTCCGAGGACGTCATCGGCCGCCTGCGCGAGAAGGGCTACACCCTCACGCTGAGCTAGCGGCGCGCGGCCGGCTCGGCGTGAGGGTGCGGCGGGCCGGTCCTACAGGGACGGCTTGCCCTCGGAGTAGAGCCAGGCCTTGGCCCAGGCGTCCAGGTCCTTGCGGGAGAGGCGCTCGGCGAAGCGCACGAAGTCCTTCGTGGAGGCGTTGCCGTACCGGTGGGCCGCCGGCCACGCCTTCAGCAGCTCCGAGAACGCCCGCTCGCCGATCTTCGTGCGCAGCACGTGGACCGCCATCGCGCCGCGGTCGTAGACGAGCCCGTCGAAGATGTGGTCGCGGCCCGGGTCGGCGACCCTGCCCGTCCACAGGCCGTCGCTCGCGGGCGTGGCGTAGGTGTCGTCGAACTGCTTCTGGACGGACGGGCCGCCGTGCGCCGCCCCGTACATCCACTCCGAGTACGTCGCGAAGCCCTCGTTCAGCCAGATGTCGGCCCACCTGGCCGGGGACACCGAGTCGCCGAACCACTGGTGGCCCAGCTCGTGCGCGAGCAGGCTGGTGCTCGGGATGCCGCCCGGACGGCGCCCGAGGTCGTACACGGGGCGGCCCTGCGTCTCCAGCGCGTAGCCGACGCCGGCCTTGACGACGATGCCGCCGGTCGAGGTGAACGGGTAGCGGCCGTAGAGCCCGTTCTGGAAGTCGGTGACCTCGGCGGTCTGGTCGTGGAACTTCTTCGCGTCCTCGGGCTTGATGGCCATGGCCCGGTCGGTGGCGGTCAGGTTGGGGATGCCCGCCTTCGTCCGTCCGGTGGCCACGTCGTACCGGCCGATGGCGATCATGGCGAGTTCGCTGGCCATCGGGTTGCGGACGTCCCAGCGCGTGGTCGTCCAGCCGCCCGCGGTCCGCTTGCCGCGCGGGTCGCCGTTGGCGAGCGTGGTGAGGCCGCTCGGGGCCGTCAGCGTGTAGGTGTAGGTCGCCTTGTCGGTCGGGTGGTCGTTGACCGGGTAGACGGTGGCGGCGCCGAACGGCTGGTTCAGCATCACCGCGCCGTCGGGGGTCGGCACCCAGCCGGACACGCCCAGCGCGTCGTCGTTGATCGTCTGCGGAACGCCGGAGTACGCCACCGTCACGGTGAAGGCGCGGCGGTTCCGGATGCCCTTGCGCGGGGTGATGACCAGTTCCTGGGCGCCCGTCCGCGCGTAGGTCGCGTCGCGGCCGTCGACCTTCAGGGAAGAGATCTTCAGCGGGCCGAGGAAGTCGAGGTCGAACCGGGACAGGTTCTGCGTCGCCCGCGCCGTCACGCGGGTCACCGCCTGGATCCCCTTGGTCGCGGGATCGTATTTCAGCCCGATGTCGTAGTGGGCGACGTCGTAGCCGCCGTTGCCCATGTCGGGGAAGTAGGGGTCGCCCGCGCCGGGCGCCCCGGGGGTGAACCGCTCGGCGGCGCCGGCGGGCGCCGCGGTCACCGCGAGGCTCGCCGCGACGCCCAGCGTCACGGCCGCCAGCGCTCTGGGGGTTCTGCTCATCGACCTCGTCCTCGGTAGCGTCGGTGGACCGTCATGACCGCGCTCAAGACTTTCTCGTGGAGCGAGCCCGCACAAGCGCGATTTGGTATCGAATCTGCTTGTCAGGTGAGGTTTTTGTGGCTGGGCACCGCATTCGGTCACCAACTCAACGGTTTGGTCTTCGAATGGAGCCAGGTCTGGAACAGCGTCGTGAGCCTTTGGCCCGACACGCGTTCGGCCAGCGCGGTGAACTGCGGCGTCGTGGCGGTGGAGTGGCGGTGCTCGGCGGTCCACGTCCGCAGGATCGTGAAGAACGCCCGGTCGCCGACCCGCTCACGGAGCGCCTGGAGCGTCATCGCGCCGCGGACGTAGACGGAGAAGCCGAACATCTTCGCGGCGCCCGGCGCTCCCGGCGGCGGGCTGAAGATCGGCGAGCTCGCGGGCAGCGCGTGGTACCGCTGGAAGATCTTCTTCGCCGAGTCCCGGCCGGTGCGCTCGCGCCACAGCCACTCGGCGTAGGTGGCGAAGCCCTCGTTCAGCCAGATGTCGCTCCAGTCGCGCAGCCCGACGCTGTCGCCGAACCACTGGTGGGCCATCTCGTGGACGATGAAGCCCTCGTCCGGCGCGAATCCGCCGTAGACGGGACGCTCCTGGGTTTCCAGGGCATAGCCCAGCTTCGGGTCGTCGACGATGCCGCCCGCCGTCGCGAACGGGTACGGGCCGAAGATCGGCGCCGCCCACCGCATCACCTTGACGGTGGTGCCCTCCAGCCGCCCGGCGGCCGACCGGAACGCCGGATCGACGGCCGTGATCACCGGGACGCCGTCCACCTCGGTCCGCCGCACGTCGAACCGCCCGATGGCCACCGTGGCCAGGTAGCTCGCCATCGGCGCGTCCTCGGCCCACTCGTAGGTGGCGGTCGCGGCGCCGGTGCGGACGGGGCCGGGCCGCCCGTTCGCCACGGCGCGCAGGCCCTTCGGGACGGTGATGTGGAACGCGTACGTGGCCTTGTCGCGGGGATGGTCGTTCACCGGCAGCCAGGTCGACGCGCCGTCCGGCTCGGAGGCGACGACCGCGCCGTCCTTGCTCGGGATCCACCCGTAGGCGCCGTAGGTCTTGTCCCCGACCGGCGACGGCCTGCCCGCGTACCGGACCGCGACCCGGAACGTCCGCCCGGCGCGGATCGGCTCGGCGGGCGTGATCACCAGCTCCCGGCCCGCGCGGCGGTGGCGCGCCTCCCGGCCGTCCACCGCGACGGCGGTGATCTGCGGGCCGCGGAAGTCGAGGTCGAACGCCGACAGGTCCTGGGCGGCCGTCGCGGTGACGGTCACCGCCGCGTCGACCGCTCCGGTCCTGACGCCCGCGTAGGCCAGCGCGACGTCGTAGTGGACGACGTCGTAGCCTCCGTTGCCCGCCCCCTCGAAGTAGGGGTCGCCCAAGCCCGCCGCTCCCGGGGAGGGCGTGCCGCAGGCCGGCGACGGCGGTACGGCGGGCGGCAAGGGCTGTGGACAAGGTGCGGCCGCCCGCCGCTCCGCCGCGGCACCCGGGTCCTCGGACGCGGACGCGGCGCCGGGCGACCCGATCAGGAACGCGACGGCGAAGGCCGCGGTCGTCCGCCGAGAAGGCCCGTTCATCAGGCCGATGCTGGTGGACCGCCCGCCCCGCCGGGCCGGGGACCGGCCGGGCTTTCCGCGCTCCTTGCCGAGCCTTCACCCGCAGCGGACCGGGACCGCCCCGTCACTTGGACGGGCGGCCCCGCTGGTACAGCCAGTCGTCGAAGAACGCGTCCAGCTTCTTGCCCGACACCCGGTTCGCCGTCGCGATGAACTGCTTCGTCGTCCCGGAGGAGTGCCGGTGCTCCTTCGTCCAGGTCTGGAGGATCTTGTAGAACACGTCCTCGCCCACCCGGGCGCGCAGCGCGACCAGCGTCATGCCGCCCCGGTCGTACACCGACCGGCCGAACATCTGCTTGCGCCCCGGGTCGCCGGGCGGGACGTCCCACAGCTCCTGGCCGCCGACGCCGTTGTAGGCCTCGTCGAAGTGCTGCTGCACCGTCTGGCCGCCGGTCTTCTCGTCCCACAGCCACTCGGCGTAGGTCGCGAAGCCCTCGTTCAGCCAGATGTCCTGCCACCGCGACAGGCTGACGCTGTCGCCGAACCACTGGTGCGCCAGCTCGTGGGCGACGATCATCGGCTGGAGCCCGAACGCCCCGTACACCGGCCGCGTCTGCGTCTCCAGCGCGAAGCCGACGTCGGCGTTGTCGATCAGGCCGCCGGTCGAGGAGAACGGATACGGGCCGAACAGCTTCGACCACTCGTCGACGACCCGGGCGTTCAGCTGGTGGAACTGGTCGATGTTCACGCCGGAGGTGGTCGCGTCCACGGCCGTGATGTTGGGGACGCCGCCGGCGGTCCTGCCCGTCCGCACCGAGAACCGGCCGACGTCGACCGTCGCCAGGTAGGTGGCCATCGGGTCCTTGACCCGCCACTTCGAGGTCGTCGTGGCGCCCGCCCCGGCGCGGTGGGCGACCGGCACGACGCCCGGTCCGTCCGTCGGCCCGGTGGTCGGGGGTTCGGTGGTCGGGAGTTCGGTGGGCGGCCCGCCCGGAAGGCCCGGCGGCGTTCCGGTGCCCGGCGCGCCGCCGCCGGAGGAGTCCTGCGGCGGCGAGTCCGGCTCGCCGTTGGCGATCGCCGTCAGCCCCTGCGGGACCGTGATCTCGAAGTCGAAGGTGGCCTTGTCGCTCGGATGGTCGTTGCTCGGGAACCAGGTGTGCGCGCCGCTCGGCTGGCACGCCACGAAGACGCCGTCGGACGTGCGGATCCAGCCGTACCGGCCGAGCACCGGGTCCGACACCGGCTGCGGCGTCCCCGAGTAGGCGACCACCGTGGTGAAGGTGCTGCCCTTCTCCAGGGGCTTGGCGGGCGTCACCTCCAGCTCGCCGCCGCCGCGCTGCTGCCGCGCGGGCGCGCCGTCCACCTTGATGGAGGACACGTCCAGGCCGGTCAGGTCGAGGTTGAACCGGGCGAGCCTCGCGGTCGCCCTGGCGGTGATCGTCGCGACGCCGTCGAGCTGCTTCGGGCCGTCCGGCGTGATGGTGAGCTTCAGCCCGTAGTGCTGGACGTCGTAGCCGCCGTTGCCGTTGCCCGGCACGTAGTCGTCGCCCGCGGTCGTCGGGCCCGCCGGGCCGTTCACCGCCGGACCCTTGGGTGAGCCGGACGCGCCCGGGTCGTCGAACGGGGTCTGGCAGGCCGCGGTCAGCGACCCCGCGATCGCCAGGGCTGCCAGCCCCGGAACGCCGCGCGACGCGGCGCCGCGGACGGCCCTCCGGCCGTTACGACGAGGACTGGGTGAGTTTCCGGCCATATGCACGCCGTCCAGCCTGCCCGGACGAGACCCCGCCCGGCAACTCGGACGGCGCCGGAACCCCCGCCGGCGGGGCGATGTCAGCGATGGGAGTAGGGATTGGGCCGGTGCGGGTCGGCCTTCACGACGACGGTCTGCGCCACCTTGCAGTGCAGCGCCTGCTTGCGCTGGTCCCAGAGGATCCACGCGACGTCGATCAGGCCGATGCACCCGCAGACGCCGCCGAGCACGCTGTAGAACGCGGAGCGCCCCGCGGCCTGGCCGGTGGTGATCGCCTGCCCGTCGTCGGCCCGGACGACCCGCGTCCGCACCAGCATCTTCCCGAGCGTCTGCCCCCACTTCGCGTGCATCAGCCAGAAGTAGAAGAAGGCCAGCACGACGCTGATCGCGTTCGTCCCCACCCGGGCGCCGTCGTACATGGAGGTGCCCGGCTCAGGGTTGACGACGTTGTTCCAGTTGACGAACGGGATCGAGATCAGGCCCGTCACGATGCCGATGATGACGAGGTCGACGATGCCCCCGCCGAGCCGCGCCCAGCGGCTCGCCAGCTCCCCGGAGGGATGCGCGTATCCGCCCGCCCCATAGCCGGGGTGCGGCTGCCCGTATCCCGGCTGGGCGCCGTACGGTTGCTGCTGCCACTGGCCCTGCTCACCGTACGGCTGCTGTCCGTACTGCTGTTGCTGCCCGTACTGCTGTTGCTCGCCGTACGGCTGCTGCCCCCACTGCTGCCCGCCCCACTGCTGCTCCCCGTAGGGCTGCTGCCCGTACCCCTGCTGTTCGTACCCCTGCTGGCCGCCGGGTGGCTGCTGCCCTCCGTGCGGAGGCTGCTCGCCGTAGGGAGGCTGCTCGCCGTATGGGGGCCGCTGTTCCTGGGGCGGTTCCCCGTACGGCTGCCGGCCGCCGTAGGGGCCCGGCCGGCCGGGCTGCTCCTGCTCCCCGTGCGGCCGGTCGTCTTCTGGCTCTCGCCCGGACGCGGGGTCGTGCGGCGGTTGCGTCATGCCGTGAGGGTCGCCGCGTCACCGCGGACCAACCCTGCCGCGCCCGGGTGGAGCCGGAATGTTTACCCCCGCGTGGCCGGCCCTTGCCGGGCCGGGATCAGGACGGGTCCCGCTCGCGGGCGTAGGGGTTCGGCGTCCACGGCGTCGCCTTCACCACCACCGTCCCGGCCACTTTGTCGTGCAGCGCCTGGCGCCGTTCGTCCCACAGGATCCAGGCGTTGTCGAGCAGGCCGACGAGGCCGAGGATCCCCGCGACGGGCGTGAGGAGGTTCAGCGCCCCCGTCGTGATGCTGATGGCGTAGACGAACGCCTGCCTGCCGAGCGCCTGCCCCCAGCTCACCGCCGACAGGTCGGAGGCTCGCACCAGCCGGATGCCGAACGCCTTCTTGCCGAGCGTCTGCCCCCACCGGGCGTGCAGGACGGTGAAGTACGCGAAGCCCAGCAGGAACGCGATCGCGTACCCGGTGAGCAGGCGCGGGATGTTGTAGAGGTCCAGCGGGTTCGTCATCGTCTCGCCGGACTCGGCCATGTCCCGCACCCGGTCCCAGCGGATGGAGAACAGGACGGCCGGCGTCGCCGCGAAGCCGATGACGAAGCTGTCGAGGATTCCCGCGCCGAGCCGCAGGAGCCGTCCGGCGGTCATGTCCTGCGGGCCCTGCGGGCCGGGGTGGTGGTAGCCGGGAGGGCCGTAGCCCGGTGCGGGCGGCGCCTGCGGCGGCGGGGCCCCGGGGTGGCCGTACCCCGTCCCGGGGACGGCCTGGGCCGGAGGCCCGCCGTACGAGCCCTGGTAGGGCGGCGGGCGTTCGGGGGTGGCGGGGGCCTCGCCCTGCGGCCGGTCAGGAGGTTGCCAGCCGCTGTCCGGCTTCGGGGTGTCCTGGGGTGGTTCGCTCATGGCCCCACAGTGTGCCGGGTGCGGGCGGCGCGCGGTCGCCCGGGCGGCGACCGGCCCCGGACGCGGGCGCGTCCGGGGCCGGTCCCCCGAGTCCGGGCGCCGCGGCGTCGAGGCTCGCCGCGGCGCCGCGGGGTCACAGGTTGCCGCGGCGCTCCTGCTCCCGCTCGATCGCCTCGAACAGCGCCTTGAAG
Organism: Actinomadura verrucosospora; assembly: GCF_039540335.1. Lineage (NCBI taxonomy): Bacteria > Bacillati > Actinomycetota > Actinomycetes > Streptosporangiales > Thermomonosporaceae > Actinomadura > Actinomadura verrucosospora. The sequence continues at coordinate 48,352 of NZ_BAABEV010000012.1, forward strand.
TTGCCCTTGCCGAAGCCGAGCGAGCCGTGCCGCTCGATCAGCTCGAAGAACACCGTCGGGCGGTCCTGGACGGGCTTGGTGAAGATCTGCAGCAGGTAGCCGTCCTCGTCCCGGTCGACGAGGATCCGGCGCTTCTGCAGCTCCTCGATCGGCACCCGCACCTGGCCGATGCGCTCGCGCAGCTCCGGGTCCTCGTAGTAGGAGTCGGGGCTCTCCAGGAACTCCACGCCCGCGGCGCGCATCCGGTCGACCGACGCCAGGATGTCGCCCGTGGCGAGCGCGATGTGCTGGACGCCCGGCCCGCCGTAGAACTCCAGGTACTCGTCGATCTGCGACTTGCGCTTGCTCTCCGCGGGCTCGTTCAGGGGGAACTTCACCTTGCGGGTGCCGTCCGCGACGACCTTGGACATCAGCGCCGAGTACTCGGTCGCGATGTCGTCGCCGACGAACTCCGCCATGTCGGTGAAGCCCATGACGCGGTGGTAGAAGTCGGCCCACTCGTCCATGCGCTCGACGTTGCCGACGCAGTGGTCGATCGCCTGGAAGAACCGCTTGCCCACGGGCTCCACGACGGGCTCGGCGGGCTCGAACCCCGGCAGGTAGGGGCCGGTGTAGTTGGAGCGGTCGACCAGCGTGTGCCGGGTCTCGCCGTAGGTGGCGATCGCCGCGACCGTCACCTTCCCGAACCGGTCCTCCAGGACGTGCGGCTCCTCCAGCCCGGTGGCGCCCTTCGCGAGCGCGTGCCGGTAGGCGTGCTCGACGTCGGGCACCTCGATCGCGAGGTCCACCACGCCGTCGCCGTGCTCGGCGATGTGCCGCCCGATCTCGGTGCCGGCCTTCACCGGGCCGCGGAACACGAACCGGGCGCCGCCCGACTCCAGCACGTGCACCGCCTCGTCCGGGCTGCCGTTCTCCGGGCCCCGGTAGGCGACCCTGCGCATCCCGAACGCGGTCGAGTAGTAGTGGGCGGCCTGTTTGGCGTTGCCGACGGCGAAGACGACGGCGTCCATACCCTTGACCGGAAACTCATCCATGCCACCTAATCTCGACATACGCCTGCAAGGTGCGCAAGAGCGGGCGGAATCACTGGTCAATCTGTACAGTACAAACGTGATCTGACCGGTCGCTCTGTGCAGGGTGACCACGACCACAGGAGGGTGCCGTGCCGATCGACGAACTGGACGGCCGGCTCATCGAGCTGTTCGCGGCCGAGCCCAGGGTCGGCGTCCTGGAGGCGTCCCGGCGGCTCGGGGTGGCGCGCGGCACCGTGCAGGCGCGGCTGGACCGGCTCGCGCGCGACGGCGTCATCGCCGGCCACGGCCCGGAGATCGACCCGGCCGCGCTCGGCTACGGGGTGACGGCCTTCGTGACGCTGCAGTTGCGGCAGGCGGGCGGCCACGACCCGGTGGCGGCCCGGCTCGCCCAGGTGCCCGAGGTGATCGAGGCCCACACCATCACCGGCCCCGGCGACATGCTGTGCCGCATCGTCGCCCGCAGCAACACCGACCTCCAGCGCGTCATCGACGTGATCGTGGACGTCGCCGGCGTGGAGCGCGCCTCCTCGGTGATCTCCCTCGCCACCCAGATCCCGTACCGCACCCTGCCCCTCGTCCGCGCGGTCTCCGGCCCCGCCCGGGCGGAGGCGCCCCGCGGACGCGCGCCCGGATAGGGGCGAACAAGCAACGACCGCCGGGCGGCATCCGCCCGGCGGTCTTCACCTCCGCAGTGTCGAGGGACGGCGGCTACGCGCCGCCGTAGGGGGTGGCGTCGAGGACCTCCACGGTCATCGATCGGCCGTTGGGGAGGTTGTAGGTGGCCTTCTCGCCGACCTTCTTGCCGTCGATGGCGGCACCGAGCGGCGACTTCGGGGAGTAGACGTCGATGGGGGCGCCGACCTCCTCGCGGGAGGCGAGCAGGAAGGTCACCTCCTCGTCGTCGCCCTCGAACGAGACCGTGACGGTCATGCCGGGCCCGACGACGCCCTCCGTGCGGGGGGCCTCGCCGACGCGGGCGTTCTCCAGGATGCCCTGGAGCTGGAGGATCCGGCCCTCGATCTTGCCCTGCTCCTCCTTGGCCGCGTGGTAGCCGCCGTTCTCGCGCAGGTCGCCCTCCTCCCGCGCCGCCTCGATCTTCTGAGCGATCTCGATGCGGCCCGGGCCCGACAGGTGGTCCAGCTCAGCCTTGAGCCGGTCGTACGCCTCCTGGGTGAGCCAGGTGACGTTGTCAGCGCGGGTCTCGGTCACGGGTACTCCTCATCCACATGGTGCGATCTCACCCGCCCCCGCGGGCGGGCGTCACATCGACATGAAGTGCGGCTGGGTGAAACCTCTAGCCTATCCGGTGTGTGCGGGTAAAGGTTCCCTGAACACGGCGTCCGCAATCCGCCAAACCGTGTTCCGTCACTCACCGGGCGTATCGGTCGGCCGGTGGCGGCAGGGTCAGACCTTGCGGCAGTCGCGGATCCTGGCCCCGGTGGCCCGCCGCGGCGTCTGCAGCGTCTCGGCCCCCTTCACACTGGACGTCCCGGGCGGGACGGACACCTCCTTCTGCGCGAGCACCGCGAAGTCGGTGTCGTAGGCGTCCACTGTGCAGCGCACGTCGTCGTCCTTCCCCTTGGCCACCGTGTAGTTGATCTCGACCGACGTGTCGGTGATGTCGTAGGTGACGGTCTGCGGGACGATCCCCGGCGTCTGCCCCGTGTGCGCCGCGAGGATGCCGAAGCCGGCCGCCATCACCGCCGCGAGGAGGCCGACGGCGGCCAGGCCGAGGCGGCTCCGCCGGGACTCGGCCGGAGCCGCTGGTTTCGACACGCTCGTCGTCATGGCGGGAATCCTCGTGCGGGGTTTCGGTGTTGTCAGGGACAATTCATTCTCGTCTGTCATGGCGCGTGCCTCGAACCGGGGGCCGCTCAACAGTCCGGAGAGGGAGACCCCCAAGTGTCCGAGGTCATCGACGGTACGTCCGGCGTCTTCGACGGCGCGGCGCTCGAACGGCCGTGCGGCGGCGACGAGCCCCTGCGTCTCATGGCGGTGCACGCGCACCCCGACGACGAGTCCAGCAAGGGCGCGGCCACGATGGCGCGCTACGTGGCCGACGGCGTCGAGGTACTCGTCGTCACCTGCACCGGCGGCGAGCGCGGCGACATCCTGAACCCCGCGATGGACCGCCCCGAGGTCAAGGCCGACATCGGCAAGGTCCGCGAGGCGGAGATGGCGCGGGCCCGCGAGATCCTCGGCGTCGACCAGCGCTGGCTCGGGTTCGTCGACTCCGGCTTCCCCGAGGGCGACCCGCTGCCGCCGCTGCCGGAGGGCTGCTTCGCGCTGGAGCCGCTGGAGACCGCCGCCGAGCCGCTGGTGCGCGCGGTCCGCGAGTTCCGCCCGCACGTGATGCTCACCTACGACGAGAAGGGCGGCTACCCCCACCCCGACCACGTGAAGTGCCACGAGGTGTCGGTGGAGGCGTTCGAGGCCGCGGGCGACCCGGAGCGCTACCCGGGCACGGGCGACCCCTGGCAGCCGCTGAAGCTCTACTACCACATGACCTTCAGCAAGGACCGCATCCTCACCCTGCACGCCGCCATGGAGAAGGCCGGCCTCGAGTCGCCCTACGGCGACTGGCTGAAGCGCTTCGAGGAGGAGGGCGAGGAGCGCGCCCGGTGGGAGGTCACCACGCGGGTGCCCTGCGCCGACCACTTCGAGACCCGTGACCAGGCCCTGCTCGCCCACGCCACCCAGATCGACCCGAACGGGTTCTGGTTCGTCGTCCCGCTGGACGTCCAGCGCGAGGCATGGCCGACCGAGGACTACCATTTGGCCAGGTCCCTGGTCGACACGGAACTGCCGGAGGACGACCTGTTCGCCGGCATCCGGGAGAAGGTGTGTCTGTGATGGCTGCCGTCCACGCCCTGCCGCTGAACGCCATGCCGCTGAACGACGACACGGTCAGCCCCGGCATGCTCGGCTTCGTGGTGTTCCTGCTCCTGCTGGCCGCGACGGTCCTGCTGATCCGGTCGATGGGCAAGCAGATGAAGAAGATCCAGGCGCCCCGCGAGGCCGACCTGAGGCAGCAGGAGTGGGAGCGCGCGGAGGCGGCCAAGGCGGCGAGGGCCGGCACGGCGGCCAAGGCCTCCGACGACGACGCCTGACCCGCCCCGGCGCCGGTTGGGCGCCGCCTCCTCCGGGGAGGATCTTCGACGTGCGCGCGAACCCCGATGACTCCTACCGCGACCTCCCGTCCGCGGAGCTGCGCCGCGCCCTCGACCGCCATCTCGCCGGAACGGCCTCCGGCGAGGGGGAGGTGGAGGCCGAGGGCCTGGCCCTGCTGGAGGGGGAACGCTGGGCGGAGGCCGCCGAGACGCTGGAGGAGGCCCTGCGCCGCGCCGAGCGGGGCGGCGACCTCCACGCGGTGCTGGCGGCGCGCCACGACCTCGCCCGGGCGCTGATCGGCGGCGGCGACCTCGACCGCGCGATCGGGCTGCTCGGCCCGCTGCCGGACGAGTTCGCCGCCCTGCCGGAGCCGGACGAGCACGCCCGTGCCCGCGCGCTGGAGAGCCTCGGCGAGGCCTACCTGCGCGCGAACCGTCCCGTCGCGGCCCTGAACTTCTTCGGCCAGGCCCTGGAGATCCTCCGCAGGCTGGACGCGGTCCGCGGGCAGGCCGCGATGTTCGTCCACATCGCCGACGCCGCCCGCCTGCGCGGCGACGACGCGGCCGAGCGCGCCGCCCTCGACCGCGCCGCGGAGCTGATCCGCCCGACCTGACCCGCCCGGCCTGCTCCTTCCGATGCGACCCGGCCGGGCCTACACCTTGCGGTGGTCCCAGCTCACGACCCGGTCGGGCTCCATGACGATGAGGACCCGCTTGGCCAGCGCCTGCTCGATGCCCTCGGCGATGACCGGGTCGACCGGCTCGCCCATCGCCGGGACGGGCAGCCCCGCCATCCGGGAGCCGACGACCATGCCGACCTTGGACCGCGGCTCGGGGTCCTCGACGACCAGGCCCCGCCCGTACAGGGCGACGCCGCGCAGCTCGTTGTACTCCACGCCGTCCTCGACCAGGCACGTCATGACCGGGTTGCGGCGCAGGTTGATCACTTTCTGCGAGGACTTGTACGTGGTGAAGGCGATCCTGCCCTCGTACAGGGTGTAGAACATCGTCACCAGGTGGGGCTCGCCGTCCTTGCCGACGGTCGCGACCTGCACCTTGAAGTTGGCGGCCAGGTAGGCGGCCACCTCCTCGGGCGTCATCTTGATCTTGTCGCGCTTGCTCCCGGCCAACGGGCCCTCCTCGGGTCGTCTGCATCGCGCACAGAATAACCAAGCGCTTGCCCGGCCCCTCGACCGGCACCATGGGTGCATGTCCGTTCGCGATCTCACCGTCCTCGGCTCCGCCAGCGCGGTGCCCACCCGGTCCCGCAACCACAACGGCTACCTGCTGCGCTGGGACGGGCACGGCGTCCTGTTCGACCCTGGGGAGGGCACGCAGCGGCAGATGACGCACGCCGGGCTCTCCGCGAATGACGTGACCTGGATCTGCGTGACGCACTTCCACGGCGACCACTGCCTCGGGGTGCCGGGGATCGTCCAGCGCATCGCCCGCGACGGCGTCGCGCACCCGGTGAACGCGGCGTTCCCGGCGAGCGGCAGGCCCTACTGGGAGCGGCTGCGGCACGCGGCCGCGTTCCGCGACACCGACGTCATCCGCGAGCGGCCGGTGTCCGGCGAGCGGACGGAACTCGACACCGGCGACGCCCCGTTCAGCCTGGTCGCACGGCGGCTGTCCCACCCCGTCGAGGCGTACGGGTACCGGCTGGAGGAGCCCGACGGCGTGACGATGCTGCCGGACGAGCTCGCCGCGCGCGGCGTCAGGGGGCCGCTGATCCGCCGCCTCCAGGAGGAGGGCCGCGTCACCACGCCCGCCGGCCGGACGGTCGCGCTGGCCGAGTGCAGCGTGACCAGGCCCGGGCAGAAGGTCGCGTTCGTCATGGACACCCGGCTCTGCGACGGCGTCCGCGAGCTGGCCGCCGGGGTGGACATGCTCGTCATCGAGTCCACCTTCCTGGGCGAGGACGCGGCCCTGGCCGCCGAGTACGGGCACCTCACCGCCGCCCAGGCGGGCGCGGTGGCGGCGGAGGCGGGCGTGGGGCGGCTCGTCCTGACCCACTTCTCCGAGCGCTACCCCGCCGCCGACGAGCACCGCTTCACGGACGAGGCGTCCGCCGCGTTCGGCGGCGACATCACCCTCGTCCACGATCTGGACCGGATCCCGCTGCCACCGCGCCGTCTGACCTGACGGGAAGGTGGGCAGGACCAGGGCATGGCTGACGAAGTCGATGTCGTGGTGATCGGTCTCGGCCCCGGGGGCGAGGACGCGGCGGGCAGGCTCGCCGAGGCGGGCCTGTCGGTCGTCGGCGTCGAGTCGCGGCTGGTCGGAGGGGAGTGCCCCTTCTACGCCTGCGTCCCCACCAAGATGATGGTGCGCGCCGCCGGGCTGGTCGCCGAGGCCGGGCGCGTCCCCGGCATGGCGGGCGAGGCGTCCGTCCGGCCCGACTGGGGGCCGGTGGCCGCCCGGATCCGCGACGAGGCGACCCACGGGTGGGACGACACGGCCGCCGCCGACCGCCTCACCGGCAAGGGCGTGCGGCTGGTGCGCGGCCAGGGCCGCATCACCGGCCCCCGCGAGGTGACCGTGGGCGACCAGGTCTTCGCCGCCCGGCGCGGCATCGTGCTCAACACCGGAACCTCGCCCACGGCCCCGCCCGTCGACGGCCTCGCCGGCACGCCGTACTGGACGAACCGTGAGGCCGTCCAGGCGACGGAGGTCCCCGAGTCGCTGCTGGTCCTCGGCGGCGGCGTGGTCGGCGTCGAGACGGCCCAGGTCTTCTCCCGCTTCGACTGCCGCGTCACGGTCGTCGAGGCGGCCGACCGCCTCCTCGTCAACGACGAGCCGGAGTCGGGCGCTCTGCTGCGCGAGGTCTTCGAATGCGAGGGCATCGGCGTGCGCACCGGCGTGGACGTCACCCGCGTCACCCACGACGGGTCCGAGTTCACGATGCACCTCGGCGGCGAGACGCTCATCGCCGACCGCCTCCTCGTCGCGACCGGGCGCCGCCCCAACCTCCGGGGGCTCGGCCTCGGCGCCGTCGGCCTGGACGAGAACGCCCGCCGGATCGCCGTGGACGGCCACATGCGCGCGGCCGACGGCGTGTGGGCGATCGGCGACATCACCGGCATGGGCGCGTTCACGCACGTCTCGATGTACCAGGCGGCCGTGGCGGTCCGGGACGTCCTCAGGGAGGAGGGGCCGCCCGCCGCCTACCGCGCCGTGCCGCGCGTCACCTTTACCGACCCTGAGATCGCGTCCGTCGGCCTCACCGAGGCCCAGGCCCGCGACCAGAACCTTCCGGTCCGCACGGCCGTCGTGCCGATCGCCGAGTCGACCCGCGGCTGGATCCACAAGGCCGGCAACGACGGCTTCGTCAAGCTGGTCGAGGACGTCGAGTGGGGCACCCTGGTCGGCGCCACCGCCGCGGGGCCGTCGGGCGGGGAGGTGCTCGGCCTCCTGGCCCTCGCCGTCCACACCGAGACCCCCACCGCCTCCCTCCGCGAGATGATCTACGCGTATCCCACCTTCCACCGCACCGTCGAGTCCGCCCTCGCCGATCTCGCCGCGCAGGCGCGGGGGGAGTGAGGCGGCGGCCGGATCGGGCAGGATCGGGGGCATGAACCGGCTCAAGGACGCGACCAGCCCGTACCTGCTCCAGCACGCCGGCAATCCGGTGGAGTGGTGGGAGTGGACCGGGGAGGCGTTCGCCGAGGCGCGGCGGCGCGACGTCCCCGTCCTGCTCTCCGTCGGATACGCCGCCTGCCACTGGTGCCACGTCATGGCGCACGAGTCCTTCGAGGACGGCGAGACGGCGCGGGCGATGAACGAGCTGTTCGTGAACATCAAGGTCGACCGGGAGGAGCGCCCGGACATCGACGCCGTCTACATGGAGGCGACGCAGGCCATGACGGGCCAGGGCGGCTGGCCGATGACGGTGTTCATGACCCCGGAGGGGCATCCGTTCTACTGCGGGACGTACTTCCCGCGGGCGCAGTTCCGGGCGCTGCTCCAGGCCGTCCACAAGGCGTGGACGGAGCAGCGCGACGACGTCGCCCAGCAGGGCCAGCAGGTCGTGGAGGCGCTGACCTCGCGCGGTTCGGGCCTCGCCGGGACGGAGGCGCCCGGCGACGGGGTGCTCGCGCATGCGGTGAAGGTGCTCGCGGGCTCCTACGACGCGGTGCGCGGCGGGTTCGGCGGCGCCCCGAAGTTCCCGCCGTCGATGGCGCTGGAGTTCCTGCTGCGCCACCACGCGCGCACGGGCGACGACGAGTCGCTGGCGATGGCGTCCCGCACGCTGGAGGCGATGGCCCGCGGCGGGATGTACGACCAGCTCGGCGGCGGGTTCGCGCGGTACTCGGTGGACGAGCGGTGGATCGTGCCGCACTTCGAGAAGATGCTCTACGACAACGCTCTGCTGGCCCGCGTCTACGCGCACTGGTGGCGGCTGACGGGGACGCCCTTCGCGCGGCGGGTCGCGCTGGAGACCTGCGACTGGATGCTGCGCGACCTGCGCACGGACCAGGGCGGACTCGCCTCGGCGCTGGACGCCGACAGCGAGGGCGTCGAGGGCAGGTACTACGTGTGGACGCCCGAGCAGCTGCGGGAGGTCCTCGGCGACGAGGACGGCGCGTTCGCGGAGACCCTGTTCGAGGTGACGGGGACGTTCGAGCACGGCACCTCCGTCCTCCAGCTTCTGAGCGATCCCGAGGACGTCGAGCGGTACGAGCGCGTGCGCACCGCGCTGCTCACGGCCCGCGCGCGGCGGATCCCGCCGGCGCGGGACGACAAGGTGGTGGCGGCGTGGAACGGGCTCGCCGTCGCGGCGCTGGCGGAGTGCGGCGCGCTGTTCGATCGGCCGGACCTGGTCCGGGCGGCCGAGGAGGTCGCGCGCCTGCTGGTGGAGGTCCATCTGCGGGACGGCCGGCTGGCGCGCACGTCCAAGGACGGGACGGCGGGCGCGAACACCGGCGTCCTGGAGGACTACGGCGACGTGGCCGAGGGCCTGCTCGCCCTGCACGCCGTCACCGGCGACCCGCGCCACGTGCGGCTGGCCGGTGAGCTGCTGAACACCGTCCTCGAACGGTTCGCCGACGGGTCCGGCGGCTTCTACGACACGGCCGACGACGCCGAGCGCCTGTTCCGGCGCCCGCAGGACCCGACCGACAACGCGACGCCGTCGGGGCAGTTCGCGGCGGCGGGGGCGCTGCTGTCGTTCGCCGCGCTGACCGGGTCGGACTGGCACCGGCAGGCGGCGCAGGACGCGCTGGCGCCCGCCGGGGCGCTGGCGGACAAGCACGCGCGGTTCGCGGGCTGGGGCCTCGCCGTGGCCGAGGCCCTCGCCACCGGTCCGGTCGAGATCGCGGTGATCGGCGATCCCGACGACGCGCGCACCCGCGCGCTGCACCGGACGGCCCTCATGGCGGTCGCCCCGGGCGCGGTGGTCAGCGCCGGCCCGCCGGGCGCCGAGGGCGTGCCTCTCCTGGAGGGGCGGGGCCTGGTGGACGGGGAGCCCGCGGCGTACGTCTGCCGGGGGTTCGTCTGCCGGCTGCCCGTGACGACCCAGGCCGAGCTGAACCGCGAACTGCGTGGGCAATTGGACTGAGGGTCCACTTTATGGCAACGTGACCTTGATCTCAGCTGCCCGGGCTGTTACTACTGAGTAACTGGGGCGTTCCTGACCCGACGGGGTGGAGCGGCCGAGGGTGTCATCAGGCCCCCCGGGTATCTGGACGATGGCCGACCTTCTGGGTCATAGTCGTGTCCGGTGCACGGTCAGGAGCCGGCGCAGGGCGACCATCGAGGGAGCGTGGCAGTGGGAAAGCCGAACCGCCGGGTGCTACCGACGATCATCGGCGTCTCCGTGCTGACGACGCTCGCCGCCAACACCGCCGTCCTCGTCGCGCGCGACGACGGCGCGGCGGACCCGCCGCGCGGCGAGCAGCGCGCCCGCTTCGTGGCCGCGTCCGGCAGCACCGGCCTGTCGCCCACGGCGGTCGCGCCGCTCGGCAAGCGGCTCGTCCCGCACGTCCTGGTGGCGGCGCCGACCACCCTTCCGGCCGACTTCGTCCAGAAGGTCCGCGGCGCCAAGGGCGTGAAGGGCGTCGAGGTCGTCGACGCCGTGCAGGGCATGGTCGCGGGCAAGCGCGTGGGGCTGATGGGCGTCAATCCGTCCACGTTCCGCAACTACACGCCGAAGCCGACCGCCAAGTCGGACGCGCTCTGGCGCAACGTCGCCTCCGGCGACGTCGCCATCTCCTTCACGATGGGCAGCGACGGCGGGGTCGAGCTCGGCAGTCAGGTGCCCGTCGGCGGCAAGCAGCACCAGTCGCAACTGCGGGTGGGCGCGTACGCGACGATGGGCGTCAGCGACGTCGACGCGGTCGTCTCGCACGCCACCGCGCAGGCCCTCGGACTGCCGACCGGCAACGCGATGCTGGTCAGCGTCCCGAAGACGGCGCCGAAGGCGTTCATCACGAAGCTGCGCAAGGCGCTGCCGAAGGGCGCCAAGGCCGTCGCGGTCAACCCGGAGATCGACTTCCCGAAGTCCGGGAACGTGCCGGCCGCCGACGGCCAGGTCATGACGGCCGGCCAGGTCCGGACGGTGATCAAGGCGGCCTACACCCGGCTCGGCTGGCCGTACGTGTGGGGCGGCGAGTCCGAGGCCGAGGGCGGGTACGACTGCTCCGGCCTGATGCAGTACGCGTTCGCCAGGGCGGGCATCCGGCTCCCGCGCGTCGCCGCCGACCAGGCCCGCGCCGGCTGGGTCGTCCCCTACAGCAAGGCCGAGCCGGGCGACATGCTCATCTGGGCCAACGACCCGACCGCGCCCGGCTACATCTCGCACATCGCCCTCTACCTGGGCCAGGGCAAGATGCTGGCGGCCCCGCGGACGGGCACGGTGGTGCAGATCCAGAACGTCTACACCCGCAACATGCGCGGCGCCGTCCGCGTCAGCCCGAAGAGGGCCGCCGCGCTGGCGCGCTGACCCGCCCGTCGCGGGCGCCGGTCACAGCGGGCAGCCGCGGGCCAGGAACTCCAGGTTGCGGTCGACGAGCCCGGGAAGCTCCTCGGTCGTCGCGCGCCCTTCCATCCACTGGTACATGGCCGCCTGGAGCACGCCGAGGACGGCCCAGGAGAACGTCTGCACGTCCGGGTCGTCGGGGCGTCGCCCGGTCCGGTGGCCGACGACGTCGGTCAGCATGGCGAACGTGCCCTCGCGCAGCGCCTCGAACGTGCGGGCGCGCAGCGCCGGGACCTGGGCGGTGAGCCGCAGCCGGGCGTTGACCACGTCCAGGTCGGTCTCGTACATCACGGGGAGCATCTCGCGGAGCGTGGCGCGCAGCGCCTCGATGGGGGACAGCCCGGCCGGCTGGCCCCGCATGACCTCCGCCATGATCGGGTCGTACTCGTCGGTGACGACCACGTCCTCCTTGGTGGGGAAGTAGCGGAAGAACGTGCTCGGCGAGATCTCGGCCGCCGCCGCGATCTGCTCCACGGTCGTCTCGTCGTAGCCCCGCTCGCCGAACAGGCGGAGGGCGTGGTCCTGGATCGCCCGGCGGGTCCGCAGCTTCTTGCGCTCCCGCAGCGGCATCCGGGAGAGCCGGTCCTCCAGCCGGTCGACGGCGTGCTCACGGGACGGCGTGCTCATGCCCCGATTCTCGTGCATCGGCGGAGGGGGCCGCATCCGCCCGGGCCCGGCCGGGCTGGAAGAAGAACAGGAGCAGGGCGGCCGCGACCGCGGCGGCGGCGCACGCGGCGAACACCGCGTCCATGCCGTGGACGTAGGCGCCGCGGGCCGAGGCGAGCAGGCCGGCGTCGCCCAGCCGTCCGGCGACGGCGACGGCGCCGCCGATGGAGTCGCGCGCCGCGCCCGCCGCCTCGGGCGGCAGCCCGCCGGTGGCCACGCGGTCCCGGTAGAGCGCCGACAGCAGGCTGCCGAGGCCCGCGACGCCGAGCGTCCCGGCCGTCTGGCGCAGCGTCTGGACGAGGCCGGAGCCCCGTCCGGCCCGTGCGGCGGGCAGGGCGGTGAGGACCGCGTCCATCGCCGGGACGAGGGTCAGGCCGCAGCCGAGGCCGAGGACGAGCAGCCACGGGACGGTCGCGGAGTAGGCGTCGCCCGGCCCGGTGAGCGCGCCCCACCCGAAGCCGGCCGCGAGCACGAGCAGTCCGGTGACGAGGATCGGCTTGTGCCCGGCGCGGTGCGCGACCCGGTCGGTGACGATCCCGCCGGCGAGCAGGCCGAGCAGCATCGGCGTCAGCCGCAGCCCCGTGCCGAACACGTCGTTGCCCTGGACGGCCTCCAGGTACTGCGGGAGGACGAACAGCGCCCCCGCCATCATCAGGTTCGCGGCGACGGCGGCGACCACCGCCCAGGTGAAGCGGGGGTCGCGGAACAGCGCCATGTCCATCATGGGCGCGGCGGCGCGCCGCTCCCACAGGACGAACCCGGCCAGCAGGACGGCCGCGACCGCGAACGACGCCAGCACCACCGCGTCGCCCCAGCCCCGCACCGGGGCCTCGATGACCCCGTACACGAGCGCGACGACGCCGGCCGCCGACAGCAGTGAGCCGGCGCCGTCGATCCGCGGCGCGGACGGGTCCCGCGTCTCGGGCAGCAGCAGCGCCACCGCGACGCCGCCGACGAGCACGAGCGGCACGTTGACGAGGAAGACCGACCCCCACCAGAAGTTCTCCAGGAGCCAGCCGCCGAGCAGCGGGCCGAGCGGCAGCCCGAGCGCCATCGCCGACGACCAGACCGCGACGGCGCGGGTGCGCTCCTCCGGCGGGAAGATCGCGGGCAGCATCGACATGGACAGCGGCGTCACGATCGCCGCGCCGAGTCCCATGAACGCCCGGGCCGCGACGACGCCGCCGGAGCCGTCCGCGAACGCCCCGGCGAGCGAGGCGGCGCCGAAGACGGCGAGGCCGGCCACCAGCAGCCACTTGCGGCCGAACCGGTCGCCGAGCAGCCCGGCCGGGAGCAGCAGCGCGCCGAACACCAGCAGGTAGGAGTCCACGATCCACTGCAGCGCGCTGGTGCCCGCGTGCAGCTCCTCCGACAGCGTGGTCAGCGCGACGTTGAGGATCGTCATGTCGAACCCGAGCGCCAGCATGCTCAGCGCCAGGGCGCCCAGCCCGAGCCAGCGCCGCGTGTGCCCCACGGTCATGACCGCCACCTCCGATTGACTGTCATTCTAAAATGAAAGTAACTATCAAATGGTGGTGGTTGTCAATCGGTGCGGAGGCTGGCGCATCTCCCGAGGGGGGATGTAATTTTGATTACATGAATACGAGTGAAGCGGTGGAGCAGCTCCGCGGCTGGTTCGCCGGACGGCTCCCCGAGGAGTGGTTCGAGGGCGCGCCCGAGGTCGTCGTCGACCGCGAGGAGGTCGCGGTCGTCGGCACGCTGCCCCTCCCCGCCGCGGCGGCCGAGGCGGCCGGCGCCGAGCGCGCGGGCGTCGTCGCCGGGCACGTCCAGCGCTTCCGCGACGACACCCGCGACCGGCGGATCGCCATCGCCCGGGAGGCCGAGCAGCGCTTCGGCCGCAAGGTCTCCTGGGGCGTGGAGTGCGACGGCGAGCGGGAGATGTTCACCACCCTGTCGGTGCCGGTGATGACGCGGCTGCGGCAGCCCGAGCGCCGCGTCCTCGACACGCTCGTGGACGCCGGGGTCGCCCGCAGCCGCAGCGACGCGCTCGCCTGGTGCGTCCGGCTCGTCGGCAAGAACACCGACGAGTGGCTGTCGGAGCTGCGCAGCGCCCTGCAGCACGTCGAGCGCGCCCGCGCCGCGGGCCCGCAGGCCTGACCGCGAGGGCGGGCGGGGCCGGGCCGGCCATTACCCGATCCGAATGATCACTAGGTGTGATCATGGTGCCGACCTCCTCTACTGTGCCTGGGTAGCGGGCCGGACGGGGGCGGGAGGTGCACGGGATGCTGGGGCTGCGCTGCCTGGACGGGTCCGCGCTCGCGGTGGTCCCGATCGCCTCGCTCGACCGCGGCGGCACCCCGTTCGAGGTCACGCTCGAACTGTGGCGGGACGGCGACTCGTTCGGGGCGGTGGGGGAGCGGTGCGGCTACTTCCTGGCCGGGCTCGCCGCCCGGGTCGCCGCCGCACGGGCCGACGGGTCCCCGCAGGCGGCGCGCTGGCCCGACCCCGACGACCGCTTCCCCGACCCCGTCCCCGGCGACACCGCCCGCGAGCCCGAGCTGTTCGCGTTCCGCTACCGCGACCGCGGTGACGTGATCAGCACCGGCGAGCTGCGGTGCTCCCTGCGCACGTCATCGATGTGGGTCGGCCGCCAGCAGTCCGCGGCGGGACGGTGGCGGGTCGCGCGGCGCGCCGTGATCGAGGCGTGGGGCGCGGGCGGCCGCGGCGTGCGCGCCGTCCTCACGTCGGCCGAACTGGCGCGTTTTCTCTCCGACCTGCTCGCCGAGGCGGACCGGGCCAGAGCAGGCCATCCGCCCCGCCTGACGCCTCCCGCGCGTTAGCCTGGCCTCACGGGGACGGTGGGAGAAGTGTCGCCGTCGGGCCATAATTGAGCGACTTTCCGCCAGGGTCGGTCGCTCGAAGGGAAGCCCATATGCGGGTTCGGCGTACGGGAGAGCCGCGCACCAGGAGGACGCGCGGCGCGCGGAGGGACGGCGTGCGCCGGCGCCCCTCCGAGGGAGGGCGGCTGGTCTCGGCCCTCCGCCGCAGCGGCCCGTACGCGGCCGTCCGCGACGCCGTCTACCGGATGTACGAGCGGCGCGTCGAGGCCGATCTGCCCACCGACGTCACCCCCCGGCACGTCGGCGTGATCCTCGACGGCAACCGGCGTTGGGCCAGGTCGATGGGGCTGGCCGACGTCAACTCCGGGCACCAGCGCGGCGCCCAGAAGATCTCCGAGCTGCTCCAGTGGAGCGCCGAGGCGGGGGTCGAGCACGTCACGCTGTGGCTGCTGTCGACCGACAACCTCAACCGGCCCGCCGACCAGCTCGAACCGCTGCTGGCGATCATCGAGAACACCGTCCGCAAGCTCGCCGCCGACGGCTGGCACGTCAAGCCCGTCGGCGCCCTCGACCTGCTGCCCGATAAGACGGCCCGCGTCCTGAAAGATGCGGGAGAGGCCACATCGAGCGCACCCGGCCTGATTGTGAACGTCGCGGTTGGGTATGGAGGTAGGCGTGAGATCGCTGATGCGGTGCGCTCTCTGCTCATCGAGCAGGCGAGTCGTGGCACCAGCATCGAGGAACTCGCCGAGGTCCTCGACGTGGAGCACATCGCGGAGCATCTCTACACGCGCGGCCAGCCGGATCCGGACCTGGTCATCCGCACCTCGGGGGAGCAGCGTCTCTCCGGTTTCATGCTCTGGCAGAGCGCCCACTCGGAGTTCTACTTCTGCGAGGTCCATTGGCCGGACTTCCGCAAGGTGGACTTCCTGCGGGCCATCCGCTCCTATGCCGCGCGGCACCGGCGCTACGGTACCTGACCGTCCACTGAGGACCACCGCCCCTGCGCGGGCGGACCTGCGCGCCACCGGCAGTTCCCCCATATCCAGGGAGATCGAGTGGCCACAACCTCCGCGCGCCGTCCCGGCACGTCCGCCGGGATCCCGTCCGGGACCTCTGTTCCGGAGACCTCTGGAGACCGCGGGGGCGCCGCTCCCGGCAGGGAACCGGACCGGCGCACGTACGTCCTCGACACCAGCGTGCTGCTCGCCGATCCGGGAGCGATGACGCGGTTCGCCGAGCACGAGGTCGTACTCCCCATCGTCGTCATCTCCGAACTGGAGGCCAAGCGGCACCACCCCGAGCTCGGCTACTTCGCCCGGCAGGCGCTGCGCACGCTGGACGACCTGCGCCTGCGGCACGGCCGGCTGGACGAGCCGGTCTCGGTCGAGGGGGCGCTCGGCGACCAGGGCGGAACGCTCCGCGTCGAGCTGAACCACGCCGACCCGAGCGTCCTGCCGGACGGGTTCCGGCTCGGCGACAACGACACCCGGATCCTGTCGGTGGCCGCCTGGCTGGCCCGTGAGGGACGCGACGTCGTGCTGGTCTCCAAGGACCTGCCGATGCGGGTGAAGGCGTCCGCGGTGGGGCTCGCCGCCGAGGAGTACCGCGCGGAGCTGGCCGTCGTGGAGTCCGGCTGGACCGGGATGCGCGAGCTGGAGGTCACCGCCGGGGCCGTCGAGGAGCTGTACGAGTCGGGGAGCGCCGATCTGGAGGAGGCGCGGGACCTGCCCTGCCACACGGGGCTGCGGCTGCTGTCCGAGCGCGGATCGGCCCTCGGCCGCGTCCAGCCGGACAAGTCGGTGCGGCTGGTGCGCGGCGACCGCGAGGTGTTCGGGCTGCGCGGCCGGTCCGCCGAGCAGCGGATCGCGCTGGACCTGCTGATGGACGAGGACGTCGGCATCGTCTCGCTCGGCGGGCGGGCCGGCACCGGCAAGTCGGCGCTCGCCCTCTGCGCGGGGCTGGAGGCCGTGCTGGAGCGGCGGCGGCACCGCAAGGTCGTGGTGTTCCGCCCCCTGTACGCGGTCGGCGGCCAGGAGCTCGGATACCTGCCGGGCTCGGAGGGCGAGAAGATGTCGCCGTGGGCGCAGGCGGTCTACGACACCCTCTCGGCGGTGACGACGCCGGAGGTCGTGGACGAGGTGGTGGACCGTGACATGTTGGAGGTCCTGCCGCTCACCCACATCCGGGGCCGGTCGCTGCACGACGCGTTCGTGATCGTGGACGAGGCGCAGTCGCTGGAGCGCGGCGTGCTGCTCACCGTCCTGTCGCGGATCGGCGCGGGGTCGCGGGTGGTGCTGACCCACGACGTGGCGCAGCGCGACAACCTGCGCGTCGGCAGGCACGACGGCGTCGCGGCCGTGGTGGAGCGCCTGAAGGGCCACCCGCTGTTCGCGCACGTGACGCTGACCAGGTCGGAGCGCTCGCCGATCGCGGCGCTCGTGACCGACATGCTCGGCGACGTCGGGGTCTGACCCGGACGAGAGAGGACCCCGGCGGACCGGTGACGGCCGCCGGGGTCCTCGCGTCTCAGAACGCCGTGGACATTCCTACGGAGGGTGATCATTAAACCCCGCAGGGTAGGAATGTGGTGAAGGTCACACTCTCTCCGATGTGAGGGGAGAACCGCAGGTCCGTCCGTGTTTTCGGTACTTGCCGGGCGGGGTTGACAATCGTCCTGTCGGCCGCATTCGTCTCGTTTTGGTTGCGAAGCAGCCCTCGGCCTGGGGCATTGTGTCTCCCCGTAAGCACCCCCAGAGCGGTGCCGGCCCGGAGCGCGCCCCCCTATCGACGCGCGCGGCGGGCGGGGCGCCGTCCCGGGTCCGAGGCCGCCGGAGCAACCGGCGGCAGTCCCGGACCGGGGTGGAAAACAGTTCGTGCGCGTGTCCATGCGCGTGCGACCGTCGGAAGGACCGCCTTGTTCGGAGACCGTTCCGGGTCCCCTAGGCGAGACGATCGACAGAGCTCCGGCCCGGCGCAGCCGCCCGGCCCCTCCCCCGAGGGGCCCGAGGCGCCGCACGAGGACGACGTGCGCGTCGCCGGCACCGGGCCCCGTGCGGGCGTCCCCGCGGGGGACACGCTCGGCCTCCAGCCCCTCCAGGAGCCGCCGCGCACCGGCGTCTCCGCCGGCGGCCCCGCTGACGAGATCTCCTCCGGGCCGGGCGGACCCCGCCGGGCCGGTCGCAAGGGCGGATCCGGCGCCCGCAAGGGCGGTCCCGCCGGGCGCAAGGAGGCCTCCGGCGGGCGCAACGGCGTGCGGATCGCGGTGGTCGCCGCGGGCGCCGCCGTCCTGCTCGGCGGCGGCGCGGTCGCCGCGTTCGCGCTGACCGGCGGCTCCGGCGACGAGGGCCCCCAGACCGTCGAGCCCACCCGGCAGCTCGCCGACGCCGCCGTGCCGAAGATCGATCCGAAGGTGCTGGAGCAGCAGCGCAAGAAGCTGGCGCTGGAGCGGGCCTCCCGCGCGACGCGCCAGGACGGGGGCAAGAAGGGCCCGTCCCTGCTCCCCAAGGGCAAGCCGATCCCGACCAAGACGCCGGAGCCGAAGAAGACCGGCGGCAGCGGCGGCGGCCCGACGGGCGACCCGGTCCCCGCCGGCGAGGCGCAGGCGATCGCCAAGCGGCTGATGCCGAGCTACGGCTTCACCGGCAGCGGCCAGTTCGGCTGCCTGGTCAACCTGTGGAACAAGGAGAGCCACTGGAACGTCCACGCGTCCAACCCCTCCTCGGGCGCGTACGGAGTTCCGCAGGCCCTTCCCGGCGACAAGATGGCCAGCGCGGGACCCGACTGGCGGAACAACCCCACCACCCAGATCAAGTGGGGGCTCGGCTACATCAAGAACCGCTACGGCACGCCGTGCGGCGCGTGGTCGCACTCGCAGTCCGTCGGCTGGTACTGATCCGCCCCGGCGCGTCCCGGCCGCCCTGCGCGGCGCCTGGGACGCGCGGGGCGTCCGGGGCGGGCGCCGCCCGCCTCAGCGGCGGGCCGCGCCGGTCATCCGCAGCACGTCGAGCGCCTCGTCCAGCTGCTCGACGGTCAGCCTGCCCGCCTCGACGTGGCCGCGCTCCAGCACGACCTCGCGGATCGTCCGGCGCTCCCGGAGCGCCTGCTTGGCGACCTTCGCGGCCTCCTCGTACCCGAGGTAGCGGTTCAGCGGCGTCACGATCGACGGTGAGGACTCGGCGTACTCGCGCATCCGCTCCTCGTCGGCCTCGACGCCGTCCACGCAGCGGTCGGCCAGCAGCCGGGACGCGTTCGCCAGCAGGGTGATCGACTCCAGCACGTTGCGGGCCAGCATCGGCAGCATCACGTTCAGCTCGAAGCTGCCGGACGCGCCGCCGAACGCCACCGCCGCGTCGTTGCCGATGACCTGCGCGGCGACCTGCGCCACCGCCTCGGGGATCACCGGGTTCACCTTCCCCGGCATGATCGACGAGCCCGGCTGCAGGTCGGGCAGCCGGATCTCGGCGAGCCCGGCGCGCGGCCCCGACCCCATCCAGCGCAGATCGTTGGCGATCTTGGTGAGGCTCACCGCGATCGTGCGCAGCGCGCCGCTGGCCTCCACCAGGCCGTCGCGCGCGCCCTGCGCCTCGAAGTGGTCGCGGGCCTCGGTGAGCGGCAGCCCGGTGGCCCGGGCGAGCTCGGCGACGGTGCGGGCGGCGAAGCCCTCGGGGGTGTTGATGCCGGTGCCGACGGCCGTCCCGCCGAGCGGGAGCTCCGCCAGCCGCGGCAGCACGGCCTCCAGCCGCTCCACGCCGTGCCCGGCCTGCGCGGCGTACCCCCCGAACTCCTGCCCGAGCGTCACCGGCGTCGCGTCCATCAGGTGGGTGCGGCCGGACTTGACGACGGTCGCGAACTCCTCGGCCTTGCGGGCGAGCGCGGCCTCCAGATGCCGCAGCGCGGGGATCAGCTCGTTCACGACGGCCCCGGTGGCCGCGACGTGGATGGACGAGGGGAACACGTCGTTGGACGACTGGGAGGCGTTCACGTGGTCGTTGGGATGGACGGGGCGGCCGAGCCGCTCCTGCGCCAGCGTCGCCACGACCTCGTTGGCGTTCATGTTGGACGACGTCCCCGAGCCGGTCTGGAACACGTCGATCGGGAACTGGTCGTCCCACCGCCCGGCGGCGACCTCGCGGGCGGCCTCGGCGATGGCGCCGGCGAGGTCCTCGTCGAGGACGCCCAGCTCGGCGTTGACGACCGCCGCGGCGGCCTTGATCTGGCCGAGCGCGGCGATGTGCGCGGCCTCCAGCGTCCGTCCGGAGATCGGGAAGTTCTCCACCGCGCGCTGCGTCTGGGCCCGCCACTTGGCCGCGGCCGGAACCCGGACCTCGCCCATCGAGTCGTGCTCGACCCGGAACTCCTGCTCGCCCATGGAACGCCTCCCCGCTCGACTCCGGCGGCCGCCGCCTGAAAGGGGCAGCCCCGTCAGTGGGTCACGCATTCCCGCGTGAGGCGCGGATCACTCCTTGTTCAGCGTGTAGTTCTGCCGCTCGCCCGGCCTGCCCGCCGGCTTCTGCCGCCCGTTCACCCAGACGTCGCACGCGGACGCGTCGTAGACGACCGCGTTGATGCGCGGCTGGTCGTACCGGCGCGCCTCGCCCATGCGCAGCGTCTCGTCGCTGAGCACCGTCATCGCGGCCCCCGGGACCGACACGAAGATCTTGCAGGAGTCGGTGCGGGCCCGGACGACGAGCGTGCTGGTCGCGGCGCCGGGCGGCGCGGCGGCCTGGGTCGTGCTCGCCGGGGTGGACGCGCCGGCGGTGGGGGAGGGGCCGGGGCTCTCCCGCATCATGCCGACGATGAGGGCGGTGGCGCCGATGCCGCAGGAGGCGACGGTCGCGCCGATGAGCCCGATCACGACCATCAGCCGGTAGCGGGGGGTCGGCGCGCGGCGCCCCGAGCGCGGGCCCGCCATGGCCCGTTCGAGCCGGTCGACCGCGCGGGCGTGGCTGAGCCGCCGGGTGGGGTTCTTCTCCAGCAGCCCGGTGATGACGGGCGCGAGCGCGCCGGCGTTCTGCGGGGCGGGGGTCGACTCGTTGGCCAGCGCCGACAGCGTCGCCATGACGTTCTCGCGCTCGAACGGCGGGCGGCCCTCCAGCGCCGCGTACAGCGTCGCGCCGAGCGACCACAGGTCGGACCGCGGGGTCGCCTTCTCCCCGGCGGCGACCTCGGGCGCCACGTACGCGGGCGACCCCATGAAGTGGCCCGTCGCGGTGAGGCTCGCCGAACCCGAGGAGAACGCGAGCCCGAAGTCGGTGAGGACGACGCGGTCGCCGTCCAGGAGCACGTTGCTCGGCTTCAGGTCGCGGTGCACGATCCCGGCCTTGTGCGCGGTGTTGAGGGCGTCCAGCAGGGCGCGGCCGATGTGCCCGACGCGCTCGGGCGGCAGCGGGCCCGAGCGCTCGATGAGCTGTTCGAGGCTGGGCGCCTCGATCATCTCCATCACGATCCAGGGACGGCCCTGCTCGATGACCACGTCGTAGACCTCGACGATGGAGTGCGTGCGCAGCTGCGCGGGCGCGCGCGCCTCCCGGAGGGTACGGCGGTAGAAGAGCACCCGGTCGTCCTCGGCGAGGTTGTCGGGGATCCGCAGTTCCTTGATCGCGACAGCGCGGTCGAGGAGCTCGTCGTGCCCCCTCCACACCGTGCCGTTGGCGCCCTGACCTATCTCCGAGACCAGCCGGTAGCGCGTCGCTAGCACGAGGCGCTCTGACTGTGACATGGCGGAAAAGATACCGGAGTGGCCAGCCGGTCATCGGGGAGACTTCATCACCAACGCGAATTTTGGCCCAATACTGTGACCTTGCGACAAGAAACCGCGGGGGACCGCCTCCCGGCGGCCCCGGGCGGGGGCCGCCGGCCGCCGCCGGAGGTCAGCGCCTGCCGATGCTGAGGACGGGTCCGGTGGTGTCGGCGAAGAAGTCCTCGCCCTTGTCGTCCACCACGATGAAGGCCGGGAAGTCCTCGACCTCGATCTTCCAGACGGCCTCCATGCCGAGCTCCGGGTACTCCAGGACCTCGACCTTCTTGATGCAGTCCTGCGCGAGCCGCGCCGCCGGGCCGCCGATCGAGCCGAGGTAGAAGCCGCCGTGCTCCTTGCAGGCGTCGGTGACCTGCTTGGACCGGTTGCCCTTGGCCAGCATGACCAGCGAGCCGCCCGCGGCCTGGAACTGCTCGACGTAGGAGTCCATCCGGCCGGCCGTGGTCGGGCCGAACGAGCCCGACGCGTAGCCCTCGGGCGTCTTGGCCGGGCCCGCGTAGTAGACGGCGTGGTCGCGCAGGTACTGCGGCATCGGCTCGCCCGCGTCCAGCCGCTCCTTGATTTTGGCGTGCGCGATGTCGCGCGCCACGACGAGCGGACCGGTCAGCGACAGCCGCGTCCGGACCGGGTACCGGGTCAGCTCGGCGCGGATCTCCGCCATCGGGCGGTTGAGATCGATGGCGACGACGTCGTCGTCCAGGTGCTCGCCGGTGGTGTCGGGCAGGTACTGGGCGGGGTCGGTCTCCAGCCGCTCCAGGAACACGCCCTCCGCGGTGATCTTGGCGAGGGCCTGCCGGTCGGCGCTGCACGAGACGGCGATCGCGACCGGGCAGGACGCGCCGTGCCGCGGCAGCCGGATCACCCGCACGTCGTGGCAGAAGTACTTGCCGCCGAACTGCGCCCCGATCCCGAGCTTCTGCGTCAGCTCGAACACCTGGAGCTCCAGCTCCAGGTCGCGGAACCCGTGCCCGAGCGGCGAGCCCTCGGTGGGCATCGCGTCCAGGTAGTGGGCCGAGGCGTACTTGGCGGTCTTCAGCGCGTACTCGGCGGACGTGCCGCCCACGACGATCGCCAGGTGGTACGGCGGGCACGCGGCCGTGCCGAGCGAGCGGATCTTCTCCTCCAGGAAGGACATCATCCGCTTGGGGTTCAGGACGGCCTTGGTCTCCTGGAAGAGGAACGACTTGTTGGCGCTGCCGCCGCCCTTGGCCATGAACAGGAACTTGTAGGCGTCGCCGGGCGTCGCGTACAGCTCGATCTGCGCGGGCAGGTTGGAGCCGGTGTTCTTCTCGTCCCACATCGTCACGGGCGCCATCTGCGAGTAGCGCAGGTTCAGCTTCGTGTAGGCGTCGTACACCCCGCGCGAGATGTGCCTCTCGTCGTCGCCGTCCGTCAGGACGTGCTGGCCGCGCTTGCCCATGACGATCGCGGTGCCGGTGTCCTGGCACATCGGCAGGACGCCGCCGGACGCGATGCCCGCGTTCTTCAGCAGGTCCAGCGCGACGAACCGGTCGTTGGGGGACGCCTCGGGGTCGTCCAGGATCCGGCGGAGCTGCGCCAGGTGCGCCGGACGCAGCAGGTGGGCGATGTCGCGCATGGCCGTCTCGGTGAGCAGCCGCAGGGCCTCCGGCTCGACCTGCAGGAACGTCCGCCCGTTCGTTTCGAACGTCGAGACCCCGTCGGAGGTCAGGAGCCGGTAGTCGGTCTCGTCCGGGCCGAGCGGAAGCAGGTCGGTGTAGGAGAAGTCAGGCATCTCAGGCAGATCCTCGCGCGATTCCGATGGGGGCCGCCTCACAGGTTACGGGCTCGGCGGGCGCGGGCCCACGGGGGGCGACCCGGGCGCGCAGGCCCACCACGACGCCCGCGGCGACCAGGACGGCGCCCGCCAGATCGGCCGGTCCCGGCCGGTCGAGGCCGAGCGCGACGGTCGTGACCACCGCGCTGATCGGGATCAGGCCCGCGCACAGCCCGGCGCGGTCGGCCCCGAGCCGCCCGATCGCGTCGTACCAGAGCAGGAACGCGATCGTGGTGACGACGATCGACAGGTAGGCGAAGCCGGCCAGCTCGCCGGCCGTCGGGACGCGCAGCAGCGCCGTCCCGTCCGCGACCAGGCCGGCCGCCAGCAGCATCGGGACGGCCAGCGCGGCGGAGTAGGCGGAGACCCGCAGCGGTCCGAGGCGCGGCAGCAGCGGCACGGCCAGCAGCGAGAAGCCCACCTCGCCGCCGAGGGCGCCGAGCGAGAGCAGCAGCCCGCGGACGCCACCGCCCCCGAAGCCGTTCGCGAGCGCGGCCCCCGCC
The DNA here is from genome assembly GCF_039540335.1 of Actinomadura verrucosospora. NCBI lineage: Bacteria > Bacillati > Actinomycetota > Actinomycetes > Streptosporangiales > Thermomonosporaceae > Actinomadura > Actinomadura verrucosospora. Next base: position 72,000 of record NZ_BAABEV010000012.1, read on the forward strand.
GCCACCACGCAGGCCGCCGCGATGATCGCCGGGGCGGGGCGGCGGCCGTCCAGCAGCGGCCCGACCACCGCCAGCACGATCGGGACCGTCGCGATCACCGTGCCGACGGTGGCCGGGCTGGTGTCCCGGGTGGCCAGCACGATGCAGACGTTGAACGCCACCAGTCCGGTCCCCGCCAGGGCCGTCAGCAGCAGCCAGTCGCGGGCGGAGGGGCGGCGGGCGGGCCCTCCGGCGAGGCGCGCCACGGCGAGCAGGACCAGCGCGGCCGCGGCGTACCGGACCGCCTGGCCGCCGAAGACGGGATAGCCGGAGATGGTCGCCGAGACGGCCGTCAGCGTGCCGACGAGGGACATCGCGGCCCCGGCCCCCGCCATGCCGCGCCTGTGGGAGGTGTTCATGGACCGAACGCTAGGGCGCGGTTGGTCCATGGGACAGAGCCAATCAATCCCCCCGAACGCGGACCAATACCCTCTCCGTGACGTCCACACCGCCCCTTGACGCTGAGAGTCATGTGACCGACCTTCATCTTTCTCTCGACCGGTCCGCCGGGCGGCTGGCCGCGCAGATCGCCGCGGGCTTCCGCGCGGCGGTGCGCTCCGGCCGGCTGACCGCCGGGACCCGGCTGCCGTCGAGCCGCGATCTGGCCCGTGACCTGGACGTCTCCCGCGGTGTCGTCGTCACCGCCTACGAGCAGCTCACCGCCGAAGGCTTCCTGATCGCCCGGCGCGGCGACGGCACCCGCATCGCGCCGCTGGCCCGCCCCGACGAGGAGATCGGGCCGCCGCCCGGGCCGCCGCCCCGCCCGGCCGAGCCACGGACGGAACCGGCCGTCCTGTACGACCTGACGCCCGGGCAGCCCGACCTCTCGGCGTTCCCCCGCGAGCGCTGGATCGCCGCCGCCCGCACCGCGCTGCGCACGCTGCCGCACGACGCGCTCGCCTACCCCGACCCGGCCGGCGTCCCGGACCTGCGGGCCGAGCTCGCGTCCTACCTCGGCCGGGTGCGCGCCGCGCACGCCGACCCCGGCCGGATCGTGATCATGAACGGGGTGGCGCAGGGCCTGTCGGGCCTGCTCGGCCAGCTGCGCTCCGACGGCCACACCGCGCTCGCCGTCGAGGACCCCACCAGCGTCCGGCAGCTGCCGATGCTGGCCGCCTCCGGGGTCCGCCTCGTCCGCGTCCCGGTGGACGAGGAGGGCCTGGACGTCGCGGCGCTCGCCCGCACCCAGGCCCGCGCCGTCCTCGTGACGCCCGCGCACCAGTACCCGACCGGCGTCGTGCTGTCCCCGGCGCGGCGCGCCGCGCTGATCGCCTGGGCGCGCGACGCGGACGGCGTCGTCCTGGAGGACGACTACGACGCCGAGTTCCGCTACGACCGCGACCCCGTCGGCTGCCTCCAGGGCGTCGACCCCGACCGGGTCGTCCTCCTCGGCTCGGTCAGCAAGTCGCTCGCCCCCGCCCTGCGCCTCGGCTGGGCCCTCGCGCCGCCGTTCCTCGCCGAGGGCCTGCGGGAGCACCGCACCAACACCGACCTCGGCGCGCCCGTCCTGGAGCAGTACGCGCTGACCGAGTTCCTGCGCGGCGGCGGCTACGACCGGCATCTGCGCACCATGCGGAGGCGGTACCGGGCCCGGCGGGACGCCCTCGCCGGCGCGCTCGCCGAGAACCTGCCCGGCGCCAGGGTTCACGGCGTCTCAGCGGGCATCCACCTCTACGTGGAACTGCCGGGCGGGTGCGACGAGGACCGAGTCGTGGAGCACGCGGCGCGGGCCGGGGTGTCGGTCGCGGGCGCCCGCGCCATGTGGTCGCCCCGCCGCGCCGAGGAGGCGCCCCCCGCGCTCGTCCTGGGCTACGCGGGCCTCCCGGAGCCGCGCCTGGTCAAAGCCGCGCAACTGCTGGGTCAAGCGGTTGCTCACGGTGATGGAGGGTAAGAACAGCATCCCCGGTGTAGGAGGTATGCATGAGTCTGGAAGAGGCCGCGCGGCAGTTGAAGATGGCCGGCCACGACGCGCAGGTGGCCTTCGACTGTGTCGGTCTGGGCGACCTCGAACGGGCGCAGGAGCACGCCGTGACGCTCCGGGCCGCGGCCGACGCCGCCGAAGTGGCGCTCAGCCAAGCCCTGAAGGACATGTCTCCCGAGGAGGCCCAGACGGAAGGCGAGCGCGCCGTCACGGCCCTGGCCGAAGACGCGTGAGCAGTGCCTTCCCAGGGGGGCGCCCCTGGAACCCCCGGTGCGGCTGGTCGTACCCGCTACCGGAGCGACACGTCATGAACCCGCACGGGCACGGGAGCCCGGATCGTGGCGTGAGGATCGCCCGGCTCGCAACGGGGGTTCCAGGGGGTCGCCCACCTGGGAAGACACAGCGAAGCCCTTCGCGGTGGCGAAGACGACCAGGATCAGGGCCGTCGGGGCGATGAAGGCGATGCGCAGGCCGTGGTCGGCGCTGAGCGGAGCGATGGCCCCGACCACGGCGGCGCCGAGGACGAAGCCGACGTAGTTGAAGATGTTGACCCGGGCGACGGCGACGCCGAGACCGGTCGGGTCGACGCGTCCGGCGGCGGAGAAGGACACCGGGGCGATCACGCTCAGGCCGAGCCCGGCGAGCGCGAACGCGGCGATGGCGACGGCCGCGTTGGGCGCGGCGACCACGCCGGCCATGCCGAGGACGCCGACCAGGCCGCCGATCCGCACCACCCTGACGGCCCCCGAGCGGCGGACGGCGAGGTCGGCGACGGCGCGGCTGACGACCATGGTGACCTGGTAGGCGACGTAGCCGAGCGGGGCGACCCAGTCGCTCGCGGACAGCTCGTCGTCCAGGTACTTGGCGCCGTAGCTGGAGATCGCCGAGTCGGCCAGGTAGGCGACGGCCATCGCGGCGCCCACGACCAGGATCGGGCGCCACGGGACGCTGCGCCCGGCCGCCTTCAGCTCCTCGGCGGTGGGGCCGTCCCCCTCCTCGGCGCGGCGGTAGAGGCGGCCGCCGGTGGCGAGCGAGGCGGCCACGCCGACGGCGGCGGCGATCGCGAAGCCGGTGAACAGCGACAGGTCCAGCTTGTTGGCGAGGGACGCCCACAGGCCGCCGAGGATCCCCGCGACGCTCCACACCGCGTAGAACCCGGTGATCAGGCTGATCCCGTACCGGCGCTCGACGGCGATCGCCTGGGCGTTCATCGAGGCGTCCACCGCGCCGACGAACAGGCCGAAGGCGGCGACGGTCACGTAGAGGGCGGGGTCGTTGTCGCCGGTGAGGCCGATCAGGGCGATCGTGACGGCCACGGCGGGCTGGGAGACGCGCAGCACCGGGGCGCTGCCGAGCCGCTGGAACAGCGCGCCGGACGCGACGCTCCCCACGCCCGCGACCAGCGGCACCATGAGCAGCACCAGCGACAGCGTGGCGTCGCTGAGGTGGTGCGACTCCTGCATCTTCGGCACCTGCGTCACCAGCGAGGCGAAGCAGAGCCCCTGGACGGCGAACGCCGTGTACGCGGCGAACCGGGCCCGGCGGTCCCGGGCGGTGGTGCCCTCGCTCATGCGCCCCGACCTCTCTGGCTGCGCACCGTGAACGGACGCAATGTGAAGAAGATTCGCGTCAGCGTAGGGACAGGGGACGCCCCAGGTCAATGGGCGGGGACCGTCAGCCGATGAGGCGCCTGCGCATCCCCCGCACGGCGATGATCCACATCAGCGCGGCGAACACCACCAGCGCGCCGAGGTGGCCGAGGTCGGCGAGCGGGTGCAGGCCGAACACCGCGTCCCTGACCAGCTGCACGCAGTGGTACAGCGGGTTGAGGTGGGAGACCTTCTGCGCCCAGCCGGGCAGCGTGTCGATGGGGAAGAACGTCCCGGCGATCAGGAACAGCGGCGTCACCACACCGGTGATCACGTAGTCGAACGAGTTGATCGACGGCACCACCGACGACGTCCACATGCCGAAGAGGCCGAAGCCGAGCGCGGTGAAGAACGTCACGAACGGCACCAGCAGCATCCCGGGGGACGGGTCGAGGCCGAAGAACAGCGCCACGACGAGCGGGGTGCACGAGTACACCGCCGACTTGGCCGCGATCCACAGCGCCTCGCCCGTCACGAGCTCGTGCACGTCCACGGGCGCGGCGAGCATCGCGTCGTAGGTGTGCTGGAACACCCGCCTGATGTAGCCGTTGAACATCCCCGGGAACACCGAGGTGAACAGCGCCGCGGTCCCGACGACGCCGGTCGCGACGAAGTCCAGGTACCGGTAGTCGCCGATCACCGCGACCATCGAGCCGAACCCGTAGCCGAAGGCCAGCAGGAAGAACGTCGGTTCCACCATCGAGGCGAACGACTGCGACTTCCAGTACCGCTTGTAGAGGGCCAGCTCGTGGCGCCAGATCCCCCGGACCGGCGCCGCCTCGAACCGCCGCAGACGCGGCGCCCGCTCCGCCGTCGCCGCTTCCGCCTGGACGGTCACTCCACACGCTCCCCGGTCAGCACCACGAACACGTCTTCGAGGTTGGAGGCCCGGCGGACGCCGTCCGGGCCGAGTTCGTCCTCCAGGGAGGGCGCGATGGTCTCGGCCTTCAGCACCGACACCGAGGGGCCGGTGCGGCGCGTCGGCAGCCCGGCCGCCCGCGCGACCCGCTCCACCTCCGTCAGCCGGTCCGGCGGCCCGTAGTGCTCGACGACCCGCTCGCCCGCGTACTCGGCCACCAGCGCCGACGGCGTGCCCCGCGCGATGACCCTGCCGTGCGACATCAGCGCGCACTCGTCGGCGAGGCGCTCGGCCTCCTCGATGTAGTGCGTCGACATCAGCACGGTCGTGCCGCCGGCGCGCAGCCCGTCGATCAGGCCCCACAGCTCGGCCCGCACCTGCGGGTCGAGGCCCACGGTCGGCTCGTCCAGCAGGACGAGTGCGGGGCGGTGCACGAGCCCGCGGGCGATCAGCAGCCGCCGCCGCATTCCCCCGGACAGGCCGTCCACCCTGGTCAGCTGCCGCTCGGTGAGGTGCGCGATCGCCAGCGCGGCGTCCACCGCCTCGCGCCGCGCCTTGCGCGGCACCCGGTACAGGTGCGCGAACACCTCCAGGTTCTCGCGCGCGGTGAGCTCCTCGTCGAGGTTGTCCTGCTGGGGGACGACGCCCATCGCCGCCCGCGCGCGCTTGGACTCCCGGGGCACGTCGAAGCCGAGCACGCGGATCGTGCCCTCGTCGGCGACCGCCTGCGCGGTCAGCATCTTCATCGTGGTCGACTTGCCGGCGCCGTTCGGGCCCAGCAGCCCCAGGCAGATGCCGGAGGGGACGTCGAGGTCGAGCCCGTCCACGGCGGTGAAGCCGCCGAACCGCTTCACGACGCCGCGGAGGCTGATCGCCGCCGTGCCGGTGCCCTCGTGGGCAGGCGCGATCTCGGCACGATGCAAGGTCATACCCCTCACACTAGGTAAGGGAGGGACGAATCCCCACCCGTTTTCCCGCGGGGCCGTCCCCGCCGGGGGATACCCTCTTCCCTGTGGACCTCCCCCATCGCCCGGCGGCCGAGAAGGTCACCAACGTGCGCGACCTGCGCGCGTCCGACGCCGACCGGGAACGCGTCGCCGCCGTCCTGGGCGAGGCCCTCGCGGACGGGCGGCTCACCATCGAGGAGCACTCCGAGCGCGTTTCCCGCGCCTACGCCGCCCGCACCCTGGGCGAGCTGACGGGGCTCACCGGCGACCTCAGCCCCGAGGAGGCGCAGCCCATCCTCGTGGACGACCGCCCGGTCTCGGTCTTCTTCGGCCGCACCCGGCGGGACGGGCGCTGGGTCGTCCCGGTCAAGCTCCCGCTCCTGGCCCTGTTCGGGACGGTCGAGCTCGACCTGCGCGAGGCCGTCCTGCAGCGCCGGCACATCGTCGTCGACTCGCTGGTGCTCGGCGGCCGCATCCGGCTGCTGGTCCCCGAGGGCGTCCGCGTGGACGTCACGGGGCGCACCATCCTCAGCACCCGCGACCTGCGGGCCCGTCCCGCGGCCGAGGGCCCGACCATCGAGGTGGGAGGCACGCTGATCTTCGGGTCGGTGCGGGCGCGGGCCCCGAAGCCCTCGCTGCGCAGCCGCGTCCGCAACCGCCTCACCCGCGGCCGGTAGGCCCGCGGGGCCCGCCGCCCTACACCGCCGTGTCGAAGTTGATCGCGCTGTAGGCGCGCAGCTTGCTCAGCTGGTGCTCGCTGGAGATCGTCCGGATGGTGCCGCTGCGCGACCGCATGACCAGCGAGTGCGTGACCGCCGTGCCCTTGCTGTAGCGGACGCCGTCGACCAGCTCGCCGTCGGTGATGCCGGTCGCGGCGAAGAACACGTCGTCGGAGGTCACCAGGTCGTCGGTGGTGAGCACCCGGCCCGGCTCGTGGCCCGCGTCGGCGGCCTTCCGCCGCTCCTCGTCGTCCTGCGGCCACAGCCGGCCCTGGATCACCCCGCCGAGCGCCTTGATCGCGCACGCGGCGATGATGCCCTCCGGGGTGCCGCCGATGCCGAGCAGCAGGTCGACGCCGGTGCCCGGCCGGGACGCCATGATCGCGCCGGCCACGTCGCCGTCCAGGATGAACTTGATCCGCGCCCCGGCCTCCCGGACCTCCTTGACGATGCCCTCGTGCCGCGGCCGGTCCAGGATGCACACCGTCACGTCGTGCGGCGAGGAGCCCTTGGCGCGGGCGATCGCGCGGATGTTGTCGGCGATCGGGCGCTCGATGTCGACGACGTCGGCCGCCTCCGGGCCGGTCACCAGCTTCTCCATGTAGAACACCGCCGACGGGTCGAACATCGACCCGCGCGGCGCCACCGACAGCACCGCGATCGCGTTGTTCATGCCGAGCGCGGTCAGCCGGGTGCCGTCCACCGGGTCGACGGCGACGTCGCACTCGGCGCCGGAGCCGTCCCCGACCTCCTCGCCGTTGTACAGCATCGGCGCGTTGTCCTTCTCGCCCTCGCCGATCACGACGACGCCCCGCATGGACACGGTGTTGATCAGCTGGCGCATCGCGTTCACGGCGGCCCCGTCGGCGCCGTTCTTGTCCCCCCGGCCGACCCAGCGCGCGGCGGCCATGGCGGCGGCCTCGGTCACCCGGACCAGCTCCATCGCGAGGTTGCGGTCCGGAGCCGACGGCTCGGTGGTGAGGGGGGAGGAAACGGTGGTCTCTTCGGACATGGCGGGGCAGCCCCTTCGGTCGGTGGTGCCTCGGATTCTCCGTGGACCGGATGGCAGGCCACAAATTGGACCAGACCAGCCGGGCCGCGGGCCTTCCGGGCACGGGGTCGATCAGGCGTCCTGGCGCGGGCGGAACGAGCACCGGAAACCACCACGGCACGGACAAGGGATCGTTTCCCCCTGGGAGAGGGCGTAATCTCAGGCGTCATGAGCAGCGACATCGACGTCCCGTCCGGCGGGGTGACCCAGAACGGGGGCGCGCGGCCCGCGGACGGCCCCGCGCGGACCTCCGACCGCGGGGCCGCCACCCGCGGCGCCCTGCTGGCCGCGGCCAGAGACGTCTTCTGCCAGTCCGGCTTCGCCCAGGCCGCGGTGACCGACATCGTCGCCAAGGCCGGCGCCAGCGTGGGGAGCCTCTACCACCACTTCAACGGCAAGGCGGACCTCTACCTGACGCTGTTCGAGGACTTCCAGGGACGCCAGCAGGAGCGCACCCGCGAGGCGATCAGCGCCGTCCGCGAGGCCGGCGAGAAGGACCCCATGCGGCAGTTCATCGCCGGCGCGGGCGCCTACCTCAACGGCTGCCTGGACGAGCGGGACGTCGCCCGGCTGTTCATCTCCGGCGACGGGCCTCCCGGGTTCGACCGGGTCATGCGCCAGCGCCTGAACAAGTGGGCCCGCCGCAACGCCGCCCTGTTCCACACCGCCGACGGCGGCGTCGACGAGGCCCTGGTCACGGTGCTGACGGGCGCGATGGCGGGCGCGGTCTCGGAGATCTCGCTGCTGGACGACGAGGACGCCGCCCGCCGGCTGGCCGACAAGATCATGGTCATCGTCGGCACGATCCGCAACCCCGGTACGGAGCAGCGCTGAGGGTGGGGGATCCTGGAGGGGTGACCGACAAGACCCCATCCTCCGCCCCGGAAACCGAGCAGGCGGGACCCGCGCCGGACGCGTCCGCCGGCGGGCCCGAGACGGACGCCGCGCGGGAACGGCCCGTGGTCGAGGTGAGCCCCGGCGTGTACAAGCGGCTGACCACGGGGCTCGGCGGCTTCGCCATGGCGATGGGCGCCTGCCTGCTGCTCGTGCTGGCGATCTACGTCGTCACGCCGCGCAGCGACGAGGAGGTCCTGCCGACCGTCGACTACAGCTCGCAGCTGTGGGCGATGCGCAACGACGCGCCCTACACCGTCCACGCGCCCGAGGGGCTGCCCCCCACCTGGCGTCCCAACAGCTCGCGGGTGAACGGCCTGGACGCCGACGGCAAGGGCCCCGTCGCCTGGCACCTGGGGTTCGTGACGCCCAGCGACGAGTACGCGGCGCTGGAGCAGAGCAACGAGAAGGCCTCGCAGTACGTCCCGCGCATGGCCAACAGCAGCCGGCCGGTCGGGACGCAGCAGGTGAACGGCGTCACCTGGACCAAGTACTACCGCAAGGACAAGAAGGCCAACTCCCTCGCCCGGACGCTTCCGGACGGGGTCAGCATCGTGGTCACCGGCACCGCCTCCTACGCGGAGCTGGCCGTCCTGGCCGGGTCGCTCAAGGAGCAGTCGAAGAACGGCGGCCCGACCCCTTCGGCGACGGCCACGCCGGCCTCCTGAGCCTCGGCGAGGGCCGCGCGCCGCCTCAGAACGGGGCGGCCGCGTCGCCGCCGTCCGGCCGTTCGAGCGCCGCGGCCAGCCGGGCGCGGGCGCCCTCCAACCACTCCTCGCAGACGGCGGCGAGCCTCTCGCCCCGCTCCCACAGGCTGAGCGACTCCTCCAGCGTCAGGCCGCCCGCCTCCAGCCGCTTGACGACGTCGGCCAGCTCGTCCCGCGCCTGCTCGTACGACGGCTTCTCGGCCGTCCCGTTCTCGTCAGCCACCGGCCCACCCTCTCATCCCCCGGGGGACATCCCGTTCCCCGGGCGGCGACTCGCGGTTCATTCCCGGCCGGTCACGCTCACGCCGAGGCGCCCGTCGGCGAGCCGCACGTGCAGGCGCTCGCCGTCCTTGACCGCCGCCGACTCCCGCACCACCGACGCGTCCTCCCGCTGGACGATCGCGTAGCCGCGCTCCAGCGTCGCGGCGGGGGAGAGGGCGACCAGCCGGGCGCGGGTGTGCCCGAGCTCGTCCCCGGCCCGGTCCAGCGCCGCCGACAGGCACCGGCGCGCCCGGTCGCGCAGCGCCGCGACCTGCTCGGACTGCCGCTCGATCTCCCGCACCGGGTCGGCCAGCGCGGGCCGCGAGCGCACCGAGCGCAGCCACGCCAGCTCGCGCTCCACCGCCCCGGACAGGCACCGCCGCCCGCGGTCGCGCAGCTGCCGGACGAGCTGGAGCTGCTCGCGCACGTCCGGCACGGCCTTCTTCGCGGCGTCGGTCGGGGTGGAGGCCCGGACGTCGGCGACCAGGTCCAGGAGCGGGCTGTCCTGCTCGTGCCCGATCGCGCTGACGACCGGCGTGCGGGCGGCGTGGACCGCGCGGACGAGGGCCTCGTCGGAGAACGGCAGCAGATCCTCCATCGCGCCGCCACCGCGCGCGATGATGATCACGTCGATCTCGGGATCGGCGTCCAGCGCGCGCAGCGCCTCCATCACCTCGCCGACCGCGTACGAGCCCTGCACCGCGGTGTTCTCCACCCGGAACGCCACCGCCGGCCACCGCCGCCGCGCGTTCTCCAGGACGTCGTGCTCGGCGTCGGAGTCTCGCCCGCAGATCAGCCCGATCCGGCCGGGCAGGAAGGGCAGCGGGCGCTTGCGCTCGGGCCGGAACAGCCCCTCGGAGGCCAGCACCCGCTTGAGCCGCTCCAGCCGGGCCAGCAGCTCGCCGACGCCGACCGGCCTGATCTCCAGCACGCTGAGCGAGAACGTCCCGCGGTTGATCCAGAAGTCGGGCTTGGCGTGCACGACGACGCGGGCCCCGTCGGTGACCGCGGGCCCGGCGGCCTCGAACACCGCGCGCGGGCCGACCACCCGCACCGACATGTTCGCCACCGGGTCGCGCAGCGTCATGTAGACCGTGCCGCCGCGGGCGTTGAGGTCGGTGATCTGCCCCTCCACCCAGATGCGGCCGAGCCTGCCGATCCACCCGCTCACCGCCTGAAGGACGGTGCGAACCGGAACCGGGGATTCGGCCGTGGTCTCCATCGCCATGCAGGCAGCCTACGGCGCGGCCGCGGCCGCCGAGCCGCGCGCCGCCGGTCCCGGCAGAATCCGTGTGACCGAAGAGACATGCCGCCGAGCGCACGATCTTAGCCAAGCTAACTTAGACTGACTAAGTAATTCCGAGGAGAAACCGTGACCGCATCCGAACGCGAGCTCGCCGAGCAGCTCAACCGGCGCCTGCGCCACGTGGTGCTGATGCTCCGGCAGGTCAGCGCCGACCAGCCGATCACCAGCCAGCAGCTGTCCGTGCTCGGCTCCCTGGAGCACGGGCCGCGGCGGATGACCGAGCTGGCCGCCGAGCACGGCGTCCGGCTGCCGACCATGACGGCGCAGATCAACCGGCTCGAACGCGACGGGCTCGTCGCGCGCGGCCGGAGCGGCGCCGACGCCCGCGTCGTCACCGCCCGGCTCACCGGGCCGGGACGCGACCGGCTGGCCGCCGGGCGCGAGCGCCGGATCGGCTTCCTCGCCGAGCGGTTCGCGGAGCTGACGGACGAGGAGCGCGCGGCGGTCGCCGCGGCGCTGCCCGCCCTCGACAAGCTCTTCGGCGCACCCTGAACCAGCACACGGAGGTACCCATGCACGCGAAGCCCTCGGCGACCCCGAAGGGCGGCGGCATCCTCAGGCAGCCGACGTCGGTGTGGGCGACCGCCTTCGCCGCGGTCGTCGCCTTCATGGGCATCGGCCTCGTCGACCCGATCCTGCCCGCGATCGCGAAGAACCTGGACGCCTCGGCGAGCCAGGTGTCCCTGCTGTTCACCAGCTACTTCCTGATCACCGCGGTGGCGATGCTGGTCACCGGCTGGGTGTCCAGCAGGATCGGCGGGAAGAGGACGCTGCTCATCGGCCTCGCGCTCGTCGTAACCTTCGCCGCCCTCGCCGGGACGTCCGGGACCGTCGGGCAGCTCGTCGGATTCCGCGCCGGCTGGGGCCTCGGCAACGCCCTGTTCGTCGCCACGGCGCTCGCCGTCATCGTGGGCGCCGCCTCGGGCGGGGCCGAGTCGGCGATCATCCTGTACGAGGCGGCGCTCGGCATCGGCATCTCGCTCGGCCCGCTCGCCGGCGCCCTGCTCGGCGACATGAACTGGCGGTTCCCCTTCTTCGGCACCGCCGCGCTCATGGCGGTCGGCTTCCTCCTGATCGTCACGCTGCTCAGGCCCACGCCGAAGCCCGCCGAGAAGACCCGCCTGAGCGCTCCGATCCGGGCCCTCGCGCACGGCGGCCTGTCCACCACCGCGTTCACCGCGCTGTTCTACAACTACGCGTTCTTCACCGTCCTGGCCTTCACCCCGTTCGTCCTCGGGATGAGCGCGCACGGCATCGGCCTGGTGTTCTTCGGCTGGGGCGTGATGGTCGCGCTGGCGTCGGTGTTCGGCGCGCCCATGCTGCAGCGGCGCGTCGGGACCGTCCGGGTCATGCACCTCGCGCTGGCGCTGCTGATCGTGTTCCAGCTCGGGCTGGCGTTCCTCGGGCACGACGGGATCATCGTCTGCACCGTCCTGTCCGGCATCCCGATCGGGCTGAACAACACCGCGTTCACCGAGGCCGCCATGGAGGTCTCCGACAGTCCGCGGCCCGTCGCGTCCGCCGGGTACAACTTCGTCCGCTGGATGGGCGGCGCCCTCGCCCCGTACATCGCGACGAAGCTCGCGGAGGAGGTCGACGCGAGCCTGCCGTACCTGGTCGGCGCGGCCTGCTGCGCCGTCGCGATCGGCATCCTCGCGGTGCGCCGCCGGCACCTGGAGCCGCTGGAGCGGGTCGACGTCGACCACGCGTTCCAGGACGCCCCCGCGGCGGCCTGACCCCGCGACGACGGAAGCCCCCGGGCGCTCCCGGGGGCTTCCGTCGTGTCGTACCGCTCGGCCTGCGGCGGCTCAGGTGAGGCCGTTGAGCTTGGCGATGCGGCGCTCGTACATGCGGATGACGTCCTCACGACCGGCGTGCTTGCGCTCGTACTCGCGCAGGAGCTTCACCTGGTCGGCGGACAGGCCGCGAAGGCGGGCCCGCAGCTGCGGCAGCGTGGCGCTGTCGTAGTCGGGCACCGGCAGATCCTCGGCGATGTGCGCGGCCTCCGCCTGCGCGGCGGGCTTGGCCTCCGGCTTCGGCTCGAAGGCGGCCTCGTCGGCCTTCTTCCCGGCCTTCGCCGCCGGAGCCTTCTTCTCCGGCGCCTTGCCCTCCGGAGCCTGGGCCGCCTTGGGCTCGGCCGCCTTGGGCTTGGCGGGCGACGCCTTGGGCTTGGGCTTGGCGGGCGCGGGCTCGGCGGCCTTCGGGCTCGGGGCGGGCTCGGCCTGCGGCGCGGGCTCCGGCTTCGGCTCGGACGGCACCGGCTTCGGCGCGGGCTCGGCCACCGGAGCGGCCCCGCCCTCGGCCTTGGCGTGGTCCCGGCCCAGCGCCCCTGGCCTGGCGGGCTTCGGCGGCGGTCCCGGACGGGCGTGCCCGGGCTTGCGGGCCGCCCCGGCGCCGGGCTTGCCGACCGAGATCTCCTCGGTGGCCGCCGACCGCGCGGCGGCCGTCCTGGTACGGCGCGCAGGCTCGGGCGCGGGCTCGGGCGCGGGCTCGGCCTCGGGCTCCTCACCGCGGACGCGCTCGGCGACCAGCCCCACGACCTTCCCGGCCGTGTGCTGGACGTCGTCGCGCAGCCGCAGGGCCACCGGCTTCACACCGCCGCCCTCGGTGATCTCCTTGTAGTCCCGGGTCACCCGGTCGCTGAGCAGCAGAGCCCGGCCGACGCCGAACATGGCCAGCCGGACGGCGTGCAGCGGCAGATCCCGGACCTGCTCGCCCACCGTTTCGCGGACCTGCTCACTGAGGCGGCGCGGCGATTTCCTCATCGGACATTCCTCTTCCTGCCTCGTCTCCGTCCCCCCTCACTCTGCCCCATCGGTGCGACCCTGGTCACGCGGGGTGAATGGAATTCTGGCAAAGCGTGCCGTGGAGTCGGTCACAGCCCGGCTCCTCGTACGATGGAGCCATGACCTCCACCCAGCGCCGTGTCCTGCTCGCCAAGCCGCGTGGTTACTGCGCGGGCGTCGACCGGGCCGTGCAAGCGGTCGAGATCGCCCTGGAGAAGTACGGGGCCCCGATCTACGTCCGCAAGCAGATCGTCCACAACGTGCACGTCGTGAAGACGCTGGAGGAGCGTGGCGCGATCTTCGTGGACGAGACCGAGGAGGTCCCCGAGGGCTCCATCGTGGTGTTCTCCGCCCACGGCGTGGCGCCCGTCGTGCACGAGGAGGCCAGGGGCCTGTCCCTGCGCACCATCGACGCGACGTGCCCGCTGGTGACCAAGGTCCACAAGGAGGCCGTCCGGTTCGCCGCCGACGACTACGACATCCTGCTGATCGGCCACGAGGGCCACGAGGAGGTCATCGGCACCACCGGCGAGGCGCCCGACCACATCCACCTCGTCGACGGCCCCGACGACGTCGCCAACGTGACCGTCCGCGACCCCGAGAAGGTGGCGTGGCTGTCGCAGACCACGCTGTCGGTCGACGAGACCGTCGCCACCGTCGAGAAGCTCCGCGAGCGGTTCCCCAAGCTGATGGACCCCCCGTCCGACGACATCTGCTACGCCACCCAGAACCGGCAGGTCGCGGTGAAGGAGATGGCGGCGGAGGCGCAGCTCGTCATCGTGGTGGGGTCGACCAACTCCTCCAACTCCGTCCGCCTGGTCGAGGTCGCCAAGGAGCACGGCGCCGACGACGCCCACCTCGTCGACTACGCCGAGCAGATCGACCCGGCCTGGCTGGAGGGCGTCACCACGGTCGGCGTCACGAGCGGCGCGTCCGTCCCGGACGAGCTGGTCCAGGAGGTCCTCGCCTGGCTCGCCGAGCGCGGCTACGGCGAGGCCGAGGAGATCGAGTCCGTCGAGGAGAGGATGCGCTTCTCCCTGCCGAAGGAGCTCCGCAAGGACCTGCGCATCACGCCGGTCTAACCCGCGGCCCCGGAGGGCGGCCGGTCGCCGCGGGCGTGGCGGCCCTCCTTGGGCGTGCCGGGGGACTCGTCCCACCGGACGGGGTTCTCGTTCTCCTCCTTCTCGAAGAGGCGGACCCCGACCAGCTTGTCGTGCAGCTCCCGGGCGTTCGTCAGCACGCCGCGCGCCAGGCAGATCACGACCACGAGCAGCGTGCCGAAGAACAGCCACGGCGCGGTGGCCGCGAGCGCGGTGAAGACGCCCACCGTGACGCCGCGCAGCAGCGAGCCGTCGCCGAGCGTGGTGACGAGCACGACCGTGAGCGTGGCGGCGAGGAACACCAGCGGCGGGCTGACGACGAGCGTGAGCAGGTCGGCGGGACGGGTCGCGAACGCGGCGAGCGCGCAGCCGATCGCGAACCCCGCGCCGGCCAGCAGCGGCACGCCGAACCACCGCGACAGCAGCCCGCACAGCACCCCGGCGGCGAACATGACGACGATGCCGCCGCGCCCGGTGAGCGTGATCGGGCCGGCCGACTCCGAGCGCGGCGGGCCGCCGCGCCGGCGCCGCGACGGGCCCTCCGGGGAGGCCGAGGAGCCTCCCGGCGCGTCGCGTACCGTCGATGAACTCATCGCCACCTCTTCCCCGTGGGAGGCGGGCCTCCCACACGCCCCGGCCCGCTCCGCTCCCGGACGTCCCGCGGATCGCCCTGCTCGGGGACGCGCCCGCCGAGACCCGCCGCTCCCGCGGCGGGGCCGCGCCGGGAACGGTCCCTTTCTGGGAGATGGTCCTCGTCGTCGAGAAGTTCGTCGTCCGCGGTCAGTTCGGCCGCGGACAGAGCGCGGGGGCTCTCCTCGACAGGATGAGGGCTTTCCAGGCCCTCGTCC
Source organism: Actinomadura verrucosospora (assembly GCF_039540335.1). Taxonomy (NCBI): domain Bacteria; kingdom Bacillati; phylum Actinomycetota; class Actinomycetes; order Streptosporangiales; family Thermomonosporaceae; genus Actinomadura; species Actinomadura verrucosospora. The sequence goes on from NZ_BAABEV010000012.1 coordinate 87,087, forward strand.
ACCACCCCGAGCTCGTTCAGCTTGCGCGCGCTGACCAGAACGCGGGTCTCCAGGGACCCGACCGTCCGGTTGTAGGTCTTGACGGCGCCGGTCAGCGCCCGGCCGAGCTCGTCGACGTGCTGCCCCATCGTGCCCAGCCGCTCGTACAGCTCCTTGCCCAGCTCGAAGACCGCGCGGGCGTTGTGCGAGAGGGCGGCCTGCTGCCACGCGTAGGACGCCGTCCGCAGCATCGTGACGAGGGTCGTCGGCGTGGCGATGTGCACGCGCCGCCTCATCGCGTACTCCAGCAGGCCGGGGTCGCGGTCGAGGGCGGGCGCCAGGAAGGCCTCGCCCGGGATGAACAGCACGACGAACTCCGGCGCCGGGCTGAACGCCTGCCAGTACGACTTGGCCGACAGGCGGTCGACATGGTCGCGCAGGTGCCGCGCGTGCGCGTCGAGCCGCACCGGGTCGCCGCTCTCCGCCGCCTGGAGGTAGGCGGCCAGCGAGACCTTGGAGTCGACCACGATGCTCTTGCCGCCGGCCAGCTGCACCACCATGTCGGGACGGACCGCGCCGTCGGCGGTCACCGCGCCGGCCTGCTCCTCGAAGTCGCAGTGGTGCGCCATCCCGGCCAGCTCCACCACGCGGCGGAGCTGGAGCTCGCCCCAGCGGCCCCTGGCCTCGGGCCGCTGCAGCGCCCGCACGAGCGACTGCGTCTCCCGCCGGAGCTGGTCGGAGCTCTGCCGGACGAAGTCGACCTGCTTGGCCAGCATGGCGTGCGACTCGCGCCGGCCCGTCTCCACCTCGCGGAGCTGCTCCTCCACCTTGGCGAGCGTCTCCCTGAGCGGCGCCACCAGGTGCTCGACGGCCTGCTGCCGCCGCTGCAGGTCACCGGCCGCCTCGGCGCCCGCCGCCTTGAACCGCGCGTCCGCCAGCTCCAGGAACCGCTGGTTGCTGGCGTCCAGGGCCTTGGCCGACAGGTTCTCGAAGTGCTCGGCCATCCGCCCCTCGGCGTAGGCGAGCTTCTCCTCGGCCGCGCGCGCCCGCGCGATCAGCGCCCCCTGCCGGCTCGTCGCGAGCGCGTACCCGGCGACGGCGCCGAAGACGGCGCCGACGAGGAGTCCGGCGAACAGCGCGAGGTCCATCCGCTCATCGTGACAGCGCGCCCGCGATCGGCGACCGCGACGCGCCGGGAGCCCCCGCGTCACCGGACATTTGGCCCAGTGTTCACCGGGGGGAGGCCGCACGGAGGTTCCGGGCAGCCCGAGGGGTCCGCGAGCGCCCATAAACTTGACGGCCGTGAGCCTCTCCATCGGAATCGTCGGGCTGCCCAACGTCGGCAAGTCGACGCTCTTCAACGCGCTGACCAAGAACGACGCGCTGGCCGCCAACTACCCGTTCGCGACCATCGACCCCAACGTCGGCGTGGTCGGGGTGCCCGACCCGCGGCTGACCGTCCTCGCCGAGCTGTTCGGCTCGCAGAAGGTCATCCCGGCGACGATGGAGTTCGTCGACATCGCGGGCATCGTCAAGGGCGCCTCGGAAGGGCAGGGGCTTGGCAACAAGTTCCTCGCCAACATCCGGGAGACCAACGCGATCTGCCAGGTCATCCGGGCGTTCGAGGACCCGGACGTCACGCACGTGGACGGCGACGTCGCCCCGTCCCGCGACATCGAGACGATCAACACCGAGCTGATCCTGGCCGACCTCCAGACGATCGAGAAGGCGCTGCCGCGCCTCGACAAGGAGGCCCGCACCAAGAAGGACAAGGACAAGCTCGCCGTCGTCGACGCCGTCAACGCCGCGCAGAAGCTCCTGAACGACGGCGTCACGCTGTTCGCGGGGGCCGAGCAGGCCGGGATCGACCTGGAGCTCCTGCGCGAGCTGCACCTGCTCACCGCCAAGCCGTTCCTCTACGTCTTCAACCTGGACGAGAGCGAGCTGACCGACGAGGCCCTGCGCGAGCGCCTGCGCACCCTCGTCGCCCCCGCCGAGGCGATCTTCCTGGACGCCAAGATCGAGGCGGAGCTGATCGAGCTGCCCGACGACGAGGCGCTCGAACTGCTCCAGGGCATGGGGCAGGAGGAGTCCGGCCTGTCGCAGCTCGTCCGCATCGGGTTCGCCACCCTCGGCCTCCAGACCTACCTGACGGCGGGGCCCAAGGAGTCGCGCGCCTGGACGATCCCCAAGGGCGCCACCGCGCCGGAGGCCGCGGGCGTCATCCACACCGACTTCCAGCGCGGCTTCATCAAGGCCGAGATCGTCTCCTTCGACGACCTGACCGCCGCGGGCTCGATGGCCGCCGCGCGCACCGCCGGCAAGGTGCGCATGGAGGGCAAGGACTACGTCATGCAGGACGGCGACGTCGTGGAGTTCCGCTTCAACGTCTGACCGCGCCCGGCGGGGCCGCGACCGGTGTGATTTTGGCGACACGCGGTGCCGGTGCGGCGGACGTGCCGGATGAGCTGGCCGTTTTGGTGCAAGGTGTCGCATTTTCGACTTCATGTCGGTTATTTCGGCGGGAACGGATTGCGGGCGCCGTCGCCATCCCGTGACCAAGCGACGTCGAAAGCATCCCGCTTGTCCGCTGACGAGGCTTGCGCACCGTTCGGAGCCCCAGGTAGGAGAACGTCACCGTTTGGCAATCCTCCCCGTTCCTGCTGAGGTGGATTGCATTATCCGCAACCGCGTGCCGGGGCTGTGTTTCGCTGGGATGCGCTGGAACAATTGACGCCCGTGGTTACCCTGGGCCCGAGGTGGGTTCGGAAAAGCCACCGGACATGACCAGGCAACAGGACCGCGCCGACCGGGGGCGAGGCGCGAGCGGAGGCAGGATGGCTCGCAGGTCGGCCGTGGGACGCGGCCGTGACACCGCCGTAGTCGAGGAGACCGCGACGCCCGGCCGGGCGCTCGCGGCGTCCGCCGACCCGTGGGACCTGCCCGAGCGCGGCCGCCGGGGGTCCGGTGGCGGCTCGCGCGGCGGCGGCCGCTGGGGCGGATCCGGCGGGCGCTGGTGGGTCTGGGTCGGCCGCGCCGTGCTGTGGGCCCTCATCCTCGTCATCCTCGTCAACGGCATCCGCGCCCCGTTCGAGCGCTTCACCGCCGACGACACGCCCAGCGCGGGCGGCACCGAGTCCAAGGCCCCGAAGGGCGCCGGGTTCCCCACCAGCGCCGCGGGCGCGTTCGCCCTCCAGTTCGCCAACGTCTACCTCAACTTCGACCAGAAGACCGCGCCCGCCCGCGAGGCGCAGCTGCGGACCTTCCTGCCCGACGGCGCCGACGCCCAGTACGGCTGGAACGGCGTCGGCAAGATGCAGGTGCAGTCCGTCCAGGTCGCCGGCGTCGACGCCCGCGACGCCAGCAACGCCACCGTGATTCTCCTGGCACGGACCGCCGACCGCTGGCTCCGCCTCGCCGTCCCGGTGTACGCCGACCGGAGCGGCTCGCTGGTCGTCTCCGCCCGTCCCGCCCTGCTGCCCCCTCCGACCAAGGCGCAGCTTCCAGGGGACGGGGTCCAGGACCGCGACACCGCGCTCGAAACCGAACTCCAGCCCTTCCTCAGCACCTTCTTCACGGAGTACGCGAACGGCAACCAGGCGGCCCTGTCCCGGTTCTCCAACGGGACGACCATCGCGGGCCTGGCCAAGACCGTCGTCTTCGTCCAGGTCAAGGAGGTCGTCGCGCCGAAGGGCCCCGGAGGCTCGCGCACCGTCACCGCGACCGTGGTGTGGCAGCCCGCCGGCGGCGGCGGCGGTGAGCTCGAGCAGAGCTACCAGCTCGCCATGGTGAAGAAGGGAACGACCTGGCTCGTCCAGGACATTCGTGGCACCACGCAACCGGACGCATCATGAGAGGCCGCGAAGTGATCAACACGCCCCCCGAACCGTCCGCCGGCCTCGGGAAATCCCGGCGCGCCGAACGGCCGCGCGAGATTCCCGGCCCGCCGTTCCCCGTGATCGGCGTGCCGCTTCTCCTCCGGCTCACCCGCGACCTCACGCGGTCCGCGCGATCCATCTGCCCGGCGATCGGGATCGGAGTGGTCTTCCACGTACCGAACATCATCGAGACCACGGCCTAGGCGATCGCCGGGGCCTCAGGCGTGGACGCCTGACCTCGGGCGGAGGTCGGCAGGCGGCACGGTGCTCGCGCAGTTAGGGGAGTAGGGGCGTGGATCTACCCACGTACACGAACATCTGGCGCATCGAGAAGCGGCTCTACAAGCTGTACGACCTGCGGCTTCCGATGCCGCTGCCGCTGGTCCAGATCGGCGTCTTCCTCGGCGTGTTCGTGCCGTGGATCGTGCTGCTCCGGGTCGTCGGGATCCCCTTCGCGTCCCCCTGGCACGTGCTCTACATCGTCCCGCCGGGCGTGCTCACCTGGCTGGCGACCCGCCCCGTCATCGAGGGCAAGCGGCTCACCGAGCTGCTGCTCTCGCAGGGCCGCTACCTCGCCGAGCCCCGCACCTGGTGCCGCCTCACCCCCATCCAGGAGCCCCGCGAGGTCGTCATCGTGGCCCGCGTCTGGCGGCGCACCGGGAGCCCCGCCCCCGCCGCCGCGATGGAACGCGCCGCGATCAAGACCCGCCGCCGCGCCCGCAGGCGCGCGGCCGAGCCGGAACCCGCCGCGGCCCCCGCCACGACCCCCGTCCTGGTCCCGCGCCCCGCGGCCGCCGCCGCGCCCCCGTCCCTGGTCGACTACGCGGCCCAGCGCGAGCCCGTCCCCGCCACCCCGCTCCCCGCCGCCTCGGAGCCCGCCGTCCCCCCGCCCGCCGCGCCCGAGCCCCTCGTCCCGCCCAGGGCGTGGCGCCGCACCACCCGCGACATCTCGCACGAGGACGACGTCCTGCCCCTTCCCGCCGGCGCCGAGCAGCCCCCGGCGACGCCGCGGCTGGAGGTCCCTCCGCCGGCCGCGCCCCCCGGCTCCGGCAAGCGCGCCCTGGCCTCCGGCGTCCGCCGCCCGGGCGAGCAGGCCGAGTTCTGGCAGGCCGTCCCGGCCGGCGACACCCGGCCCGTCGTCCCCCAGCAGTCCCGCCCCGACGTCCGCCGGGCCGCCGAGGAGATCGCGGGCGCCCCCGAGCCGCCCCGGCACGACGACGAGCAGCCCCCCGCGCCGCCGGGCGTCCAGTGGACCCGCCCCGCCGAACCGGGCGACGGCGTCACGCGGCAGCCCCCCGCCGAGCCCGAGCAGGACCGCGACGCCGACGGCGAGCGCGTCCGCGTGAGGCAGACGTTCAACGGAGAGCCCGGCGACACGAAGGTCGCCGGCACGCGCACCCCGCACCCGGCGGCCCCCGCCGCGACCCGCCCCGACATCCCCACGGTCCCCGGCGCCTTCGGCGCCCAGCCCCCCCAGCACCGCGCCCCGGAGCCGGTGCGCCCCCCCACACCCACAGAACACCCCACCGCCCCGGAACACGCCGAGGCACAACCGCCCCAGCCCCCCGAGCGCCCCGCCACGCAGGGGGAGCCTCCTACCGCGCTGCCCGAGCTGCCCGCCGCACAAGGCGAACGTCCCCCCGCGCTGCCGGAGCGCCCTGCCACGGAGGGCGAGCGTCCTGCCGCGCAGACGGAGCGGCCCGCCGCGCATGGGGAGCGTCCCCCCGCACTTCCCGAGCGTCCCGCCGCGCAAGGGGAGCGTCCCCCCGCGCAGCCGGAGCGTCCTGCCGCGTGTGGGGAGCGTCCCCCCGCCGTGCCGGAGCGTCCCGCTGCGCGGGGCGAGCGTCCCCCAGAGTTGCCCGAGCTGCCCGCTGCGCGGGGCGAGCGTCCCCGCGCGTTGCCGGAGCGTCCTCCCGCGCAGCCGGAGCGTCCCACCGCCGTCCCGGAGCGTCCCACCGGCGTGCCGGAGCGTCCCGCTGCGCAGGGCGAGCGTCCTGCCGCGCAGACGGAGCGGCCCGCCGCGCAGGGGGAGGGTCCCCCCGCACTTCCCGAGCGTCCTGCTGCGCAGGGGGAGCGGCCCCGTGCGTTGCCGGAGCGTCCTCCCGTACTGCCGGAGCAGGGGGGTGGGCAGGTGGTGCGGCCGCCGGTGGTGCCCGGGTGGACCGTGCAGCGGCCGCCCGCGCCGCCGGAGCGGGAGGCTCCGCGGCCCGAGATGCCCGCCGCATCGGCGGAGCAGCCCGGGGTCCTGAGGGAGCCGCCCAGGCCCTGGTCTAAGGGGCTGTCCAAGCCGCAGCGTCCGGACGTTCCCGTGCCGGTGGCGCCGCCCGCGCAGGACGTGCCGCCCGTGGAGCCGCCGCGTCCGGTGGAGCAGCGTCCGGTGGAGGAGGAGGCGCCGCCGCGGGAGGTGCGGTCGCAGCCCGCGTCGCCCGTCCGGCCGCGGCCGCTGCCGCCGCCTCCGGCGCCCCCGCCGTCGGGTCCGGCGATCACGCCGCCCGGTCCCGAGCACGAGGTGACGTCCGGCGGGCTGCGCCGGCTCATCCACGCGGTCGGCGGCGGGCACGGCGAGGTCGACGCCGACTACCAGCAGCGGATCCAGCAGCCGTTCCACGGGACGCGGCACGTCGTCGTGCTCGGCTGCACCGGCGGCGCCGGGCAGACCGTCACGGCGCTGATGCTGGGGCACACGTTCGCGCAGCACAACGGCGAGCCGGTCGTGGCGATCGACGTGAACCCCGGGCCGGGCGCGCTCGCGCGGCGCACCCGCAGCGACACCAACGAGACGCTGACCGGCCTCATCACGCGCGCCGACCAGGTCTCCAGCCTCACCGCGATGCGCCGGTACACCTCGCAGGCCAAGTCCGGCCTCGACGTCATCGCGGCGGGCAAGAACCCGCTGCAGGCGCTCGACGACCGCGACTACGCGCTCGCCATCCGCACCCTCGACAAGTTCTACTCGGTGACGCTGCTGGACGCGGCCGCCGCCGTGGTGGCGCGCGTCCTGCCCTACGCCGACCAGATCGTCCTCGTCGCGCCGGCGAGCGCCGACGCGCCCCGCGCCGTCGCTATGACGTTCGAGTGGCTGGACGGCCACGGCTACGAGGAGCTGCGGTCCCGCGCGGTGACGGTCATCAACGGGGTGAGCCGCCGCAGCATGGACGACGTCGAGCAGGCCGAGGCCGTGGCCCGGGGCCGCTGCCGGGCGCTGGTGCGCATCCCATGGGATGATCACCTGAGTATGGACCGCGCGCCGCGCAACGAGCTGAAGTCGTTGCGCACGCCCACGCGGCGTGCCTATCTTGCCCTCGCCGGCGTCGTGGCCGGCGGCTTCACCGTCATGCCCGAGCGTTACCAGGAGCTTCAGCAGGAGCAGGAGGCCACCCGATGAGCGCCCCTCGCGGGCATCGAGCGGAGACCGAAGTGGACCGGGCATTGCTGGCGGACGCGCCTGACGTTCATGACCGTCCGGATGGCGAACACTCTCCCGGGCAGCCCTGTGCGGCTGCCCGGCGGTGGAGAGAATCGTTGATCGGAACCGGCGTCGGGAGGACGGCATGAGCAAGTCGAGCCGACTGGCCGTTCGGTACTTCGACGACCGCGTCCTGCTGACCGACAGCGCCGCGTGGGCGTACTTCCGGCTCCCCACGGTGTCCTACGAGTTCACGACCGGTGAGGAGCGCGAGGCGCTCGCCACCAACATCACCATCGCGCTGGCCGGCATCCGCATGCAGGACGCCGAGGTCCATCTGCGGATCGGGCACCGGACGTATCCGGCGGCGGAGTGGGCGCTGGCGCTGGACCGGACGTCCGACGGCGGCCCCGGGTGGCGGGAGTACCTGGAGGAGACCTACGCCCACGTGTGGGCCAAGGATTTCTGGACCAAGGAGGTCTACCTCGGGGTGCGGCTCGGCCAGCGCGGCATGGGCGCGCAGCTGTCGGGCGGCGTCCTGTCGCAGCTCCTCAGGGCCTACAAGCGCAGCGAGAGCGTCCTCGGCGTGCACGACGACGCGGTCGACAAGAAGGAGATCGCGCGCTGGACGGAGCAGGCCGACCGGATCGGCCGCGCGCTCGGCGGGTCCGCCCTCTACGCCAGGCACGCCACCTCCACCGAGGTCGCGTGGCTGTTCCAGCACGCGGTGACGGGGGCGCTGGCCGACCCGCCGCCGTCCGCCGTCCCGCGCCGGGCGTGGGGCAAGGGCGAGATCGAGTCGCTGGTGGAGGGCGCCATCCACAACGGGCGCTCGTACCTGCGGATCGAGCAGCCGAACTTCACCGGGGCGGGCGGCGGCGCCACGGCCGCGTCGTACGTCGCGTACCTGTCGTTCGCGCGGTTCCCCGACATGATGCCGTTCCCGGACGGCGAGCCCTGGCTCCACTACGCCGACGCGCTGCCGTTCCCCGTCGAGATCAGCGCGCGGATGAAGCTGATCCCGCCGGCGAAGGCGTCCAAGGACGTCTCGCGCAAGCTCGCGCACGCCCGCGACATGGACCAGCACATCCGGGAGGCGGGCGCGGAGGCGCCGATCGCGCTCGCGGAGCAGATCGACGCCGCCCGGATGCTGGAGCACGGCATCACCAAGGAGCGGCTGCCGTTCGTGTACGGGTGGCACCGGCTGATCGTGTCGGCGCCGACCGAGGAGCTGCTCGCGCAGCGCGTGGACGCCGTCGTCGAGCACTACCGCGACATCGGCATCGACGTCGTCAACTCGACCGGCGACCAGTTCTCCCTGTTCCTGGAGTCGCTGCCCGGCGACCAGATCCGGCTGAACGCCTACGCGCAGCGCCAGCCGCTGCGCACCATCGCGGGCGGCATGCCGGTCGCGACCGTCGACCTCGGCGACCGCACCGACGACGAGGGCGGGGGCTGGGTCGGCCCCTACATCGGCGAGACGCTCGGCCGGGCCCGCGCCATCGTGCACTTCGACCCGCTCGTCGCCGCGGCGCGCAACCGGCCGACGGCCGTGGCGATCACCGGGGAGCCCGGCGGCGGCAAGACCACGCTCGCGCTGCTGCTGATCTACCAGATGGCGCTGCGCGGCGTCACGATCGCCGCGATCGACCCGAAGGGCGACGCCGAGTCGCTCGTGGAACTGCTCAAGGCGCGGGGCCGGAGGGCGCGCATCCTGCCGCTCGGCTCGGCGGCGCCGGGCCTGCTCGACCCGTTCTCCTTCGGCGACGACCTCGCCACCAAGAAGATGATGGCGACAGAGACGCTGCGGCTGCTGCTGCCGCGGATGTCGGAGGAGCGCGAGTCCGCGATGATCCAGGCGGTCGGCGCGGTCGCCAACGCCGAGCGGCCCTCGCTCGGCCGGGTCGTCGACTACCTGGAAGGCGCCGACGACCCGGCGTCCAAGAACCTCGGCGCGGTGCTGCGGTCGATGTCGGAGATGCGGCTCGCGCGGCTGTGCTTCGACCCGTCCGGCGGCGAGCGCATCGACAGCGCCGGCTGGACGACCGTGTTCACGCTCGGCGGGCTCACCCTGCCGGACGTCACGATCCCGCGGGAGGACTACTCCTACGAGCAGCGGCTGTCGGTCGCGCTGATGTACCTGGTGTCGCAGTTCGCGCGGCGGCTGATGCACGGCCTCGAACGGCGGCTCCCGAAGGCCATCTTCCTGGACGAGGCGTGGGCGATCACCTCGACGCCGGAGGGCGCCAAGCTGGTGCCCGAGGTGTCGCGGATGGGACGCTCGCGCAACACCGCGCTGATCCTGGTCTCCCAGAACGCGGGAGACCTGCTGAACGAACAGGTGACGAACTGCCTGTCCTCGGTGTTCTCGTTCCGCTCCACCGAGCGGGTCGAGGTCGGCAACGTCATGTCCCTACTCGGGGTCGAGGCGTCCGACGAGCACAAGGCCGTGCTGCGCAACCTCGGCAACGGCGAATGCATCTTCCGTGACCTCGACGGCCGAGCGGGGCGCATCGGCGTCGACCTGATCTCCGAGGAACTGCAGCGTTGGCTGGACACCAACCCGACCCGGTCCCGTCCGGGCACGTCCGAACTCACCGCCGCGGGGGCCGAGGTCGAGGAGGTCTCCCGATGATGGGGTCCCGCGAGGGGGCGGCGCGCCTGCAGCGCTCGCCCGGCGAAGGGCTCGACCGCAAGGCCCTGCGGCGCCCGCGGCGTCCCCGGCGCCGCCGCGCGCCGCGCACGCGCCGCTCGGTGCTGCTGCTGGTCGTCATGGCGCTGTTCATGCTGGGGCCGCTGTCGCCGGCGTCCGCGTCGGTCCCGCAGCTGCCGAACCCGCTGAACGACGCGTGCAGCCCGGCCGACCATCCCGCGCCCGAGCAGTACGGATCCGGGACGGACGGCATGATCAAGCCGCCCGACTACCCGGACGAGAAGCTGAAGAAGACGCCGGTCGAGAAGCTCACGTACTACGACCGGTACGGCACCGCCGGGCAGACCTGGTACGCGGTCGACATGGGCTGCTCGGACGCGATGTCCATGATGGGCAACGCGATCGCGAACACCGTGTTCACCCTCGTCCGGACGATCGACCGGACGACGATCAGCGTCTACCAGGCGGCCGCGTCGGAGTCGCTGCTGAGCTGGCTGAAGGACACCGTCGACGGGGTCATCACCAACGTCGGCAAGACGTTCAACGCCCGCTACTGGTCGTGGGTGATCATCCTCGGCGCGATCTGGCTGGCCTGGTGGGGCCTGGTCCGCCGGCGGGCGAGCAAGGTCAGCGAGGGCGTGATCTGGATGGTCGCCGCGATGGTGGCGCTCACCTGGCTGATCACGCGGCCCTCGGACTTCACCACGCTCGGGACGAAGGTGTCGGAGGCGACCAGCGCCGCGTTCAGCGCGGCGCTGCCACCGAGCGATACCAAGGGCGGGACGTGCGTTCCCGTCCCCGAGGGCAAGCCCGACCCGGCGACGTCGAAGGACATCGACGCGACGTCCCGCAACGCCAACGCGCTGTGGGTGGCGCTGGTCTGCAAGCCGTGGCTCCAGGGCGAGTTCGGCACCAGCGACCCCAACGCGAAGATCATCAAGCAGAACGCCGACAAGCTGCTCTGGTCGCAGGCGGTCGACCTCCCGGAGACGTACGGCACGAACAAGGTCGACCTGGGGAAGAAGTCCGACGCCTACAAGGACGTCACAAAGGACATCCACGACAACCATCCCCAGAACTACGCGCTCTTCCAGGGTAAGGACTGGCAGAACCGCCTGGGGGTGTCGCTCATCGCGCTGTTCGCGGCTCTGGTCGCGGGCCTGCTCATCCTGGTCATCGCGCTCGCGCTGATCGTCGTCAAGATCGCGTTCCTGCTGCTCCTCGTGGCGGGGCCGATCTTCCTCGGCATCGGCATCCATCCGGGCGTCGGACGCGTCGTCGCCATCCGCTGGCTCGAACTGCTGCTGTCCATGCTGCTGAAGCAGGCCGCGCTCATCGGCGTGCTCTCGCTGCTGCTGTGGGCCTACAGCCTGATCCTCGGCGAGACGCTGCCGTGGGGCCTGCAGGTGGTGCTGATCGCGCTGGTGACGTTCGCGGCGTTCGTGTACCGCAAGCCGTTCCAGCACCTGTTCTCCGCCGTCGGCTACTCGGCGGTCGGGGCACGGGGCAAGGGCGAGGCGGAACTCGACAAGTCGGTCGCGGCGGCCCGAAAGAGCACCGAGGCGATGCCGCCGGTGGCCGCCTACCAGATGTTCCGCAAGGCCAAGAACGACCCGGCGATGGCGGCCGCCCTCGCCGGCGGCGTGACGGGCGGCGTGGTGGCGGGCACGGTGGCCGCGGCTGACCGGTCGTCGCCCGGCGCGGGCACGGAGCAGTCGCCCGAGGACGCGCCGGTGCTCGCGGCCAACCCGCGCGGCGCGGGAGCCGCGGCGGCGCAGGGGCGGTCCAGGCGCGGCGCTCCTCCGCTGAACCTGCCGACCAGGGCGGGCGCGCTCGGCGACCGCCGCACGGACGGAGCCAGGGCCGCCGCCGTCAAGCCCGGCGGCGTCACCGTCGCGAAGGGCGACGGTGAGGACGCCGGAGGCGGGGGCGGGAGCGGCAAGGGCACCGTCCGCCCGACGTCCTGGACGGGCCGCGGCGGCACCGGCGGCGGCGTCTCCGGTGGCGGCGGTTCGGGCGGCAGCGGCGGTTCGGGCGGCGGCTCCGGCGGTTCCGGCGGTGGCGGTGGTTCCGGTGGTTCCGGTGGCGGTTCGGGTGGTTCCGGCGGTGGCGGCGGCTGGTTCGGCGGCGGCGGTGGACGCTCGTCCGGCTCCGCCGCTCGCGGTCGCGGGCGCTCGGGCGGCGGCCCGGGTGGTTCCGGCGGTTCCGGCGGCGGTTCCGGCGGCGGCAGCGGCTGGTTCGGCGGCGGCAACGGCGGTTCGGGCGGCGGGTCCGGGAACGTCCCCCGGCAGCGCGGCCGAGGCGGCGGTGGGGGCGCGAAGCCCTCGCGTCCCGAGCCGGGCGGGCGGCAGGAGCCCCCGCCGCTGTGGGGCAGGGGCGGCTCCAACGCGAGCCCGCCGATCCCGTTCTGGCTGCGTCCGGTCGACCGCCGGTCGGGTGAATCGGACCGGGACGAGTGATGAACCTGAACGACCGGCGGCGCAAGCTGCTGTTCGCGGGGCTCGTCGTCCTGCTCACGGCGGTCGGCGTCTACCTGACGGTGGCCTCCCCCTCGGGCGGGTCCGGCGACGAGCCGGAGGCCCGCCCGAGCGCGGCGGTGTCGCAGGGGCCGCAGGCCCCCGCGTCCCCGCCGCCGGGGATCCAGAGCACCGTCGACCCGAACGACTTCGACGTCTACCGGCTGCTGCCGTTCTCCCGGCAGGAGTTCGCCACGGCGGCCGACCTGGCGCAGCGGTTCGTCGCGGCCTACGGGACGTACCGCTACGACGAGGCCCCCCAGACCTACATGGCGCGCTTCGCCGGCCTGGCCACCTCCGACCTCGGGCAGCGGCTCGGCCAGGGCGTGGCGACGCCCGGGATGGTGGAGGAGCGCAGGCGCGAGCGGCTCGTCGCGCAGGGCACGGCGTCCCTCGACCAGGTCCGCGACATCGAGAACAACTCGATCATCTTTCTGGTGACCGGCCGGCAGCAGGTCACCAAGAACGGGCGGACCGGCAGCGACAGCAAGCAGTACGCGGTGACCGTGACGAGGGACGGCGGTTCGCTGAGGGTCTACTCGTTCGAGCCCGCCGACGCGGGACAGGCGGGTGACACGGGATGAGTCCGCGGAGGTTGCTGCTCGTCGGCGCTCTGGGCGTCGCCGCGGTGATGTTCGTGGCGCTGGTGTTCGTCCCGATCCTGTTCGGCGCGAGCCAGTTCCTGTTCGGCGGCGGGATCGGCGGTGGCGGCGGCTGCGTGAACGTCGCCGGCGCCGGCGCGCAGCCCGCGGCGGCCGCCGACGCGAAGTCCGTCCCGGTCGACTACCTGAAGCTGTACCAGGAGGCGGGCAGGAAGTACGGCATCCCCTGGAACGTCCTGGCGGGCGTCGGCAAGGTCGAGACCGACCACGGCAGGTCGACGATGCCGGGCGTCTCCAGCGGGGAGAACTACGCGGGCGCGGGCGGTCCGATGCAGTTCCTGGACGCGACGTTCAAGGCGTTCGCGGTGGACGGCGACAAGGACGGCAAGAAGGACCGCTACGACCCGGCGGACGCCATCCCGACGGCCGCCGCCTACCTCAAGCACAACGGCGCCCCGGAGCGGATGCGCACCGCGATCTTCCAGTACAACCACTCGTGGGACTACGTGGACCTCGTCCTGGACTGGGCGAAGCGCTACGTCGGCGGCGACTTCAAGCCCGTCCAGGCGAACGGGATCAACTGCGAGGACAACGAGCTGCCCGCCAACGTCGGCGCCCTCGTCAAGACGATCATCGCGTTCGCGATGGCGCAGCGCGGCAAGCCCTACGTGTTCGGGGCGAACGGCCCGGACGCCTACGACTGCTCCAGCCTGATCCAGGCCGCCTACCGCCAGGTCGGGCTGAACCTCCCGCGCACGACGTTCGAGCAGTGGCCGTTCGGCGTGAAGATCGCCAAGGGCAAGGAGCAGCCCGGCGACCTGGTGTTCTTCAACTCCGGTCCCGGGACGTCGCCCGACAATCCCGGCCACGTCGGGATGGTGATCGGCGGCGGCAAGATGATCGTGGCGAGCTGCTCGGCGTGCGTGCCCGCGATCGGCGTGAAGACCTACAAGAAGCCGAACTGGGTCGGGGTGACGCGCCCGCTCGCGCGGCCGGACTTCAAGAAGAAGGTGGCCGAGCTGGCCGCGCGCCGGTAGCGGCCCGGCGGGGTCAGCGCAACCGGCGCCGGCCCACGACGAGCACGATCTCGCGCAGCGCGTCGGCGGCGGCCCGCACGTCCTCCGGCGGCACCCGGGCCAGCACCTCCTCGTGCGCCACCCCCGACGCGACCAGGGCCTGCTCGGTGACGCGCAGCCCGTCCGCGGTCAGCTGGACGAAGCGGCTGCGCGCGTCGCCCGCGTTGGCCTCGCGCTCCACGTAGCCGGCCTTCTGGAGCCGCTGCAGGACGTTGCTCGTCCCGCCCGAGGTGAGGAACGCCGACCGCGTGAGCTCGCTCGGCCTCAGCCGGTACGGCTCGCCCTCCCGGCGCAGCACGGTCAGCACTTCGAACTCGGCGTAGGTGAGGCCGAGTTCGGCCAGCGGGCCCCGGAGCGCCTGCTGCACCAGCGTGGCGACGCGCCCCGCGCGCTTGCTCAGTTCCAGCATCGCGACGAACGGCTCGGTCAGGCCGTCCCGCCGCCACGCGTCGGCCAGGTCATCGATGTCGTCCCGCACGCCCCGAGCGTACTCGCTCGACTGATTGCTTTTCGTAAAGCTATCTTTTAAGCTTTCGTCCATGGCAAATTCTCTGCTGCTCACGAACGGCCTCGTCATCGACACCGCGCCCGAACCGACCGTGCTGGGAACCGCCGACGTGCTCGTCGAGGACGGCCGCATCGCCGCGGTCGGCCCGGACCTGGCCGCGCCGGACGGCGCCGAGACCATGGACGCGACCGGCCGCATCGTCATGCCGGGCTTCGTCGACACCCACCGGCACACCTGGCAGGCCGGGATCCGCGCGGCCCTGCCGGACGGCACGCTCCACGCCTACCTGCAGCGCGTCCTCGGCGAGCTGGCGCCCCGGTACCGGCCGGGCGACGTGTTCGCCGGGACGCTCGCCGGGTCCCTGGAGTGCCTCGACTCCGGGATCACGACGCTGGTCGACTGGTCGCACATCCAGCTCAGCGAGGGCCACACCGAGGCGAACATCGCGGCGCTGCGGGCGTCCGGCATCAGGGCGGTGTTCGGGTACTGCTACGGCGGCGACGGCGGCCTCGACGCGCTCGCCGCCGAGACCGGCCGCGTCCACCGCGAGCACTTCGGGTCCGGCGGCCAGGTCACGATGGCGATGGCGGCGCTCGGCCCCGAGATCGGGGGCGACGAGCGCGCTCTCGCCGAGTGGCGGACGGCCCGCGAGCTCGGGCTGCCGGTCACGGCGCACCTGGGCGGCCACGGCGCCGAGAGCGCCGCGCGCGGCCTGGCGTTCCTCGACGCCAACGGACTGATGGACCACCCGGCCACGTACGTGCACGCCAACTTCTACACCGACGAGGAGCTGAAGCGGATCGCCGGAAGCGGCGGGACGGTGTCCGCCGCCCCCGCCATCGAGGCGGCGCTGGACATCGGCGCCCCGCCCACCGGGCGCGCCCGCGCCGCCGGCGTCCCGACCGGGCTCGGCGCCGACACGGTCATCTCCGGCCCCGGCGACATGTTCAGCATCATGCGCGCCGCCTACGTCCTCGAACGGGGGCGCCCGGACGGCGCCGGCCTCGGCTTCACCGTCGCCGACGCGCTGCGGACGGCCACGATCGAGGGCGCCGAGGTCGCGGGGCTCGCGGACGTCACCGGATCGCTGACCCCCGGCAAGCAGGCCGACCTGCTCGTCCTGCGCACCGACACCTTCGGCCTCGCGGCGGCGCACGACCCCGTCGCGGCCGTGGTCCTGTCAGCGGACACGCGTAACGTCGAGACCGTCCTGGTCGGCGGACGCGTGGTCAAGCGCGGGGGAGCGCTGGTCGGCTACGACGTCCCCGCCCTCCTGGCGTCCCTCGCGGACTCCGCCGCGCACGTGACAGCGGCCTGAACCGGGGAGAATCGTCGGCCGCGCGTGGCATGCTGATCGGCGTGGAGTCCGAGATAACGATCCGCGTCGCCGACGAGCTGCTGATGTTCCTGCCCGCGACCCGGCGGGAGTCCCCGGCGCGGGTCCCCTACGACGGGACCTCGACGCTGGGGCACCTCGTGGAGTCGCTGGGCGTCCCCCTGCCCGAGGCGGGCCCGATGACCGCCGACGGCGAGCCCGCCGGGCCCGGCGCCCGCCCCGCCGCCGGGGCCGAGGTGCGCGTGGCCGCGGTCCCGCGCCCCCAGCCCGTGCCGCTGGACCCGGGCCAGGTCGCCCCCCGCTTCCTCCTGGACGTGCACCTCGGCACGCTGGCCCGGCGCATGCGCCTGCTCGGCCTCGACACCGCCTACCACAACGACATGGACGACCCGGCGCTCGTCGTCCAGGCCAACGAGGAGCGCCGCGTCCTGCTCACGCAGGACCGCGGCCTCCTGCGCCGCCGCGCGCTGTGGTTCGGCGCCTACGTCCGCGGCTCGCGCCCCGACGACCAGCTCCGCGACCTGCTCGACCGCTTCGCGCCCGTCCTGCGCCCGTGGACGCGCTGCACCGCCTGCAACGGCGAGCTCGTCCCGGTCGACAAGCAGGAGATCGAGCGCGAGCTCCAGTCGGGCACGCGCCGCAGCTACGACGTGTACGGCCGCTGCGCGGTCTGCGGGCAGGTGTACTGGCGCGGGGCGCACGGCGACCACCTGGAGGAGATCGTCCGCGACGCGACGCGTCTGGTCGACTCCCTCAGGCGGGACGGAACCGGACGGACCGGCGCCGCGGTCTGATCACGAACACGGAGAGGAGCTGGTCGCGATCGATCTCGTGGTGGTGGGGGCGGCGATCCTCGCGGAGGGGCGGCTGCTGGCCGCCCAGCGCGCCGAGCCGCCGCACATGGCGGGCGGCTGGGAGCTTCCCGGCGGCAAGGTCGACCCCGGAGAGTCGGACGAGGACGCCCTGGTGCGCGAGTGCCACGAGGAACTGGCCGTGAAGGTACGCCTGGGCCGCCGCGTGGGCGGCGACTGGCGCCTCAGCGAACGCGCCGTCCTCCGCGTCTGGACGGCCGAGCTGGTAGAAGGCGAGCCGCAGGCCCTGGAGCACCTGCAACTCCGCTGGCTGGCGCCCTCAGAGCTCCACGACGTCAACTGGCTCCCCGGCGACCGCCCGGCAGTAGACCTCCTGGCCGTCCAAGGCCTCAGCTAGGAAATCCTATTCGCGCCTGCGAAGTCGGAGCGGTCGGAGAGTTTGGAGATCTTGACCACGTCGCCGGTCTGGGGGGCGTGGAGGTACTTGCCGTCGCCCAGGTAGATGCCCATGTGGTGCAGGTTGCTGCCGAAGTACACCAGGTCGCCGGAGCGGAGGGCGCCGCGGGAGACCTTCGTTCCCATGGCGAACAGGTCGCCGGTGTAGTGCGGGAGGCCGGGCTTGCCGACCTGGGCGTAGGCCCAGACGACGAGGCCCGAGCAGTCGAAGCTGCTCGGTCCGGCGGCGGCCCACACGTACGGGGAGCCGAGCTTGGTGAGCGCCTTGCGGGCCATCTTGGCGGGCAGGCCGGAGCCCTTCACGGTGGCGCTGAGGCCGGTGCGCGGGTCGCTCGCGTGGGTGGTGGTCAGCTTGTCGAGGCGCTTCATCACCTCGGAGACCTTGGCCTTGGCGGCCTCGCGCGCCTGCTTGGCGTCGTCCCAGGCCTTCTTGACCTGGGCGGTCTTGGCCTTGGCGGTGCGCTCCGCGGCGTCGGCCTGGTCGATCTGCTTCTTCAGGGCGAGGACGGCGGTGGCCTGGCTCTGCGCCAGGTAGGCGCGGTCGGACAGCCCCTCGGGGGAGGCGCCGGAGCCGAAGAGGACGTCGGGGCCGCCGGCCATGTAGTTCGCGGCGGCCAGGCTGCCGAGCTTCTGGCGGGCGGGTTCGGCGAGGGCGCGCAGCCGCTCGGCCTCCCGGGTGGCGTCCTGTTCGGCCTTGCGGGCCTTGGTGAACTCGACGCGGGCCTTGTTGAACTTCTCCGTGAGGATCTCGGCCTCTTCGTTCAGCGCGTCGAGGCTCTTGCGCAGGCCCTTCTCCGTCGTCGGCGTGGGGCTCGGCGCCGTGGGCGCGGAGGCGGGCCGGAACGGCTGGGCGGCGTGGGCGAGGTCCGGCGCGGTGGCGCCGAGACCGATCAGGAGCAGGGTGGCGGTGGCGGTGGGCAGAACGCGACGCCGCCGGGGGGAATCCGGAGCCAAGCCGGTGTTCTCCTCTCCTCGTACGCCTACCGGGTTAGCTGACGGGTTCGGGCCAGGAGTCGCCCTACGACGAGCGTCGATTCACCCCGAGGGTGGTGGGTCCCCGGTTCTCCCGCGGGAGATTCGGCGTTCCGGCCGCAGTCCCCTGGGGGCGGGACTCCGGACGACCGGATCTCGGGCAGATTACAAAGGATGCGCAAAGTTGGCCAATCGAGGTCCGTGTGACCGATGGGGCGAACGACTCGGAGTGGGTGGTACGCACGGCCAAGTAGAATGGGTACGGCCGCACGTCTGCGGCGACTCCCGAACTCTCACGCAAGGCGAACCCGCATGCCCATCTCCACGCGCGACGACCTCCGTAACGTCGCGATCGTCGCCCACGTCGACCATGGCAAGACGACGCTGGTCGACGCCATGCTCTGGCAGTCCGGGGCCTTCCGCGAGAACCAGGACGTCGACGACCGCGTGCTCGACTCCAACGACCTGGAGCGCGAGAAGGGGATCACCATCCTCGCGAAGAACACCGCGGTCCTGCACAACGGCCTGACGATCAACATCATCGACACCCCGGGGCACGCCGACTTCGGCGGCGAGGTCGAGCGCGGCCTGTCCATGGTGGACGGCGTCGTCCTGCTGGTCGACGCCAGCGAGGGCCCGCTCCCGCAGACGCGCTTCGTGCTGCGCAAGGCGCTCGCCGCGCGGCTGCCGGTGATCCTGGTCGTGAACAAGACCGACCGCCCCGACGCGCGCATCGACGAGGTCGTGGACGAGACCTACGAGCTGTTCATGGACCTCGACGCCGACGAGGACCAGATCGACTTCCCGATCGTGTTCGCGTCCGGCCGCGCCGGGCGGGCCTCGCTCGACAAGCCCGCCGACGGCGCCATGCCCGGCAGCGAGGACCTGGAACCGCTGTTCAAGGTCATCACCGAGACGATCCCCGCGCCGTCCTACGACCCCGACGGCCCGCTCCAGGCGCACGTGACGAACCTGGACGCCTCCAGCTACCTCGGCCGGATCGCGCTGTGCCGCGTGCACGCCGGCACGATCAAGAAGGGCCAGCAGGTCGCCTGGTGCCGGCGCGACGGCAGCGTCGAGCGGGTGAAGATCACCGAGCTGATGATGACGGAGGCGCTCACCCGCAAGCCCGCGGACGAGGCCGGGCCCGGCGACATCATCGCCATCGCCGGCATCCCCGACATCATGATCGGTGAGACCCTCGCGGACCCGGACGACCCGCGCCCGCTGCCGCTGATCACGGTGGACGAGCCGGCGATCTCCATGACGATCGGCACCAACACCGGGCCGATGGCGGGCCGCGAGAAGGGCACCAAGGTCACCGCCCGGATGGTCAAGGACCGCCTCGACCGCGAGCTCGTCGGCAACGTGTCGATCCGGGTGCTGCCGACCGAGCGCCCCGACGCCTGGGAGGTGCAGGGCCGCGGCGAGCTGGCCCTGGCGATCCTGGTCGAGAACATGCGCCGCGAGGGCTACGAGCTGACCGTCGGCAAGCCGCAGGTCGTCACGCGGGAGATCGACGGCAAGAAGCACGAGCCGGTCGAGCGGCTCACCGTCGACATCTCCGAGGAGCACCTCGGCGCCGTCACGCAGCTGATGGCGGTCCGCAAGGGCCGCATGGAGCACATGACCAACCACGGGACGGGCTGGATCCGGATGGAGTTCCTCGTCCCGGCCCGCGGCCTGATCGGGTTCCGCACCGAGTTCATGACCGAGACGCGCGGCACCGGCATGGCGCACCACGTCTTCGAGGACTACGAGCCCTGGTTCGGCGAGCTGCGCACCCGTCCGTCCGGCTCGCTCGTCGCCGACCGGTCCGGCGCCGCCACCGCCTACGCCATCACGAACCTCCAGGAGCGCGGGACGTTCTTCGTCGGCCCGACCACCGAGGTGTACGAGGGCATGATCGTCGGGGAGAACTCCCGCGCCGACGACATGGACGTCAACATCACCAAGGAGAAGAAGCTCACGAACATGCGGTCGTCCACCGGCGACGAGCTGGAGCGGCTCACCCCGCCCCGCGCCCTGTCGCTGGAGGAGGCGCTGGAGTTCTGCCGCGAGGACGAGTGCGTCGAGGTCACCCCGACCGCCGTCCGCATCCGCAAGGTCGTCCTGGACGCCAAGGAGCGCGAGCGCACGCGGGCCCGCACCAAGCGCGCCGGCTGAGCGCCGAAGCCGAAAGGGGCGGCCCCGCGGTTCTCGGAACCGCGGGGCCGCCCCTTTTCGTGCGTGCCGCTCAGCTCAGCTGGACGGTGCCCGTGACGTCGGCGGCCAGGCGGAGCTGGTCGCCGTCGCGGAGCGGGGCGTCCACGCCGCGGGGGAGCCGCTCGCCGTTGACGAACGTCCCGTTGGTGGAGCCCTCGTCGCGCACCCAGGCCGTCCCGGACGGGTCGAGCCACACCGTCGAGTGGCGCCGCGACACGTTGTCGTACTGCGTGAACGTGGCCGCCACCGGCGACTGGCCCGCGTCCCGGCCGAGCACCAGGTGCTGGCCGACCGAGACCTTGAGCTCGCCCGTGGGGAACTGGACGCGCAGGACGGGCGTGCCCTTCTGCGGCAGCGGGCGCAGGCACGAGTCGCACTGCGCGGCGCCCGGGTTGCTCAGCACCGCCTCGCAGTACGGGCACATGAACGCCGTGCTGTCGGGCGCGGCCGACCGCTGCTGCCCCTGGTTGTGCTCGTGCGGCAGCAGCGTCGCCTCGCGGCCGTGCGGCAGCTGCGGCGACGGGCCTCCGTGCTGCGGCTGACCCCCGTGCTGCGGCTGGCCTCCGTGCTGGGGCTGGCCGTACTGGGGCTGCCCGTGCTGAGGCTGCCCGTACTGGTGGTCGGCCGGGCCGGGCTGCGGCGCGCCGTACTGGTCCTGCGGTGCGCCGTACTGGTCCTGTGGGGCGCCGTACTGCTGCTGCGGCTGGTACTGGTCCGGCTGCTGCTGTTGCGGCTGCGGCGCGCCCCACTGGTCCTGGGGCTGCTGCGGCGTGCCCCACGGGTCGGCGGGGGGCTGCTGCTGTTGCGGCTGCCCGTACTGCTGCTGCCCGTGCTGAGGCTGGCCCTGCTGCGGCTGCCCGTACGGGGGCTGGCCGGGCTGGCCCTGCCCGTGCTGACCCTGACCGTGCTGGTCATGGGACTGCTGGGGCATGGGCGGACCCCATGCGTCCGGCTGCTGCTGTTGCGGCTGCGGCGCGCCCCACTGGTCCTGGGGCTGCTGCGGCGTGCCCCACGGGTCGGCGGGGGGCTGCTGCTGTTGCGGCTGCCCGTACTGCTGCTGCCCCTGCTGAGGCTGGCCATACTGCGGCTGCCCATGCTGCGGCTGGCCGTGCTGACCCTGACCGTGCTGAGGCTGCCCGTACTGGTGGTCGGCCGGGCCGGGCTGCGGGGCGCCGTACTGCTGGCCCCCCTGCTGCGGCCCCGGCGGCGGGGGTATCCGCTGCGGTTCGTACCCGCCTGGGCCCTGCTGGTGAGCGCCGCCACCGGCGCGCGCCAGGTTGGCCCCGCAGCTCATGCAGAGCAGATCGCCCGGCTGGAACGGCTCGTCGCAGACCGGACAGTTCAAGGTCGCCATGACACATCCCCCGAGCGCACCCCGGCGCGGTCGAGCCTCGACGTGAGGTGCTCCATGTCACCTCTTCGCGGGATCCCGATGTAGTACACCCGCTTTCCCTCCGGCCCTTCGTCCACGGACACCTGTACTCGGGGCCCTCTTCCTTCAGTGTCACCGATCGCTTCAGTGTCACCGACGCCGGCCACTGCCCCGTACCGCTCGCGTCCCAGGGGGGACACCGGCACGACACGCTGGTTGGCCGACCCCCTCCAGAGTAGGGAGCCGTCCGCGGGGTGTCGCCCCCCAGGGTTGAGCCGGTCGACGTACGGCCCGGTGACCACGGCGTCACACATGTCGACGATCTCGCGCGTCACAGCGGCGCGCGAGAGTCGAGAGTAGACATATCCGCTGTAAACCAATATGTCCAACGCAATCGTCTCACGGTCGCGGGTCTCCCGCCACGCGCGGATCCCCCGCACCAGGGCCGCCAGCGCGGCCGGCTGCTGGAACGGTTCGCCGCCCGAGATGGTCACCCCGTCGACCGGTTCGGGAAGGGACGCGAGCCATCCTAGGACCGCTTCGACGGGGATGGCCCGGCCCGGGTCGGCGTCCCACGTGTCGCGGGAGAGGCACCCGTTGCAGTGCAGCGTGCAGCCCTGCGTCCAGATGCCCGCCCGCGTCCCCGGGCCGAGTGTGGTCACCGGGTAGTGCGCCTTGGCGAGCAGGAGCGTCTCGCCGGCGCCGTCTCCGGCCGCCGGGGGACGGCCCGCGCTCACTGGAGGTCCAGGTGCACGATGCTGCCCTCGCGCCGGATCCCCGTGACGGTGACCTTCTCGTCCGGGACGAGCTCCCGGTCGAAGAGCGCGCGCGCCAGCGGGTTGACGAAGTGGGACTCCAGCGCCATGCCGATGCCGCGCCCGCCCTTGGCCAGCTCCTCCGTGCACCACTCGCGGAGCGTCTGGAGCGCGTCCCCCTTCACGGCGAGGACGAGCCGGTGCTCCTCGGTGACCCGCCGGCAGATGTTCGCGAACTGCAGGTCGAAGATCTTGTGCGCGGCCTCGCCGGAGATGAAGTCGAACACCACGATGTTGTCGCCGAACCGGTTCAGCAGCTCCGGCCGGTTCAGCACCGTCGTGAAGTGGTCGGCGACGGCGCCCTTGATGCGCTGCTCGACCTGCTCGTAGGACATCCCGGGTGTGATGTTCTGCACACGGTCAGGGGCCCCGTACGCGGCCCCGTCGCGGGTCGTGAGGTCGCGTCCCGGCACGAACATCCCCAGGTTGGAGGTGAAGATGAGGATCGACTCGGAGAAGTGGACGGTGTTGCCGCGCCCGTCGGTGAGCCGCCCGTCCTCCAGGATCTGCAGGAACTTGTCCAGGATCCGCGGGTGCGCCTTCTCGATCTCGTCGAAGAGGATCACCCGGAACGGGTCCTCCCGGACGGCGTTGGTGAGCTCGCCGCCGGCCTCGTGCCCCACGTACCCGGGCGGCGACCCGATCAGCCGGTCGCCGGAGCCCTCGCCGGAGAACTCGCTCATGTCGAAGCGCAGGTAGGCCGACTCGTCGCCGAAGACCAGCTCGGTGATGGCCTTGGCCAGCTCCGTCTTGCCGGTGCCGGTCGGGCCCGCGAAGAACAGCACCCCGCGCGGCCGGCTGCCCGACCTGGTCGCCTGCGCGCCCGACAGCCCGAGCACCGCCCGCTTGAGGATGTCCAGCGTCTTCGTGACCGCCTGCGGCTGCCCGATCACCCGCTCGGGGACGCGCTTCTCGCCCTCCAGCACCCGGCGCCGCAGGTGCCCGCGGCTCCACGGGTTGTCGAGCACGCCCAGCTTGTAGGTGCGGACCGCGTCCGGCAGGTCGGCGAGGTCGACGTTGCGCTCCTTCGCCAGCCGGGTCACCTCGATCATCGACTGGAGGGTCAGCCCGTCGGCCTGCTCGGCGAACGCGTCGCACGCCGCGGCCGCCACCTCGTCCGACCCGACGTCGCTCACCCCGAACGCGCGGGCCAGCAGCCGCGCCGTCTCCTGCCGGTCGCCGAGGTGCGGGCGCGGGATCGTGATCTCGCGGATGTTCTCGTTGTCGGCCGTCAGCCACGGCGGCAGGTCGCCCGGCCGCTCCACCAGCCAGACGACCGGGTTGTAGAGCGGCTTCGGCCGCGCCCCCGTCACCCGGACGGGGCGCGCGCTGCGCGACAGCTTCGCGCAGAACCGGAAGAAGTCGCGCTCGGCCGGCTCCAGGTCGGTCGGGGTCCGGGCGATGCGCGACGCCGAGTCGATCACGAAGGCGGCGCGGACGTTCTCCTGCGGCCGGGCGACCGCGGCCAGGTGCCGCGTCAGCCCCTCCAGCGAGGGCTTCTCGTCCGCCTTGACCTTGCCGAGCAGCGACTCCGCCGCCGCCGCGGCCTCGTCCCCGGACGGCTCGGTCGGGCCCGGGACGATCTGCAGCCCGTCCACCGGGTCGTAGACGGCCATGAAGGCCGCGCCGCTGGAGCGCAGCGTCTCCCACAGCAGCGCCCGCAGGGGCAGCAGCACCGCCGGGCCGCCGTCCGGCGAGGGAGCCAGGAAGCTGTCGTGCAGGTTGCCCGACAGGACGTACTGGGAGTGCACCGAGAGGGTCGCGTCCAGCTCCCGGATGAACGGCGGCCAACCCAGCAGCCGGCCCCCGAGGGTCGGCGAATCAATGCTCATCTAGTCACTCCACTCCGTCCGAGCGCCCCCTGCACACCTCACTTGTGACGCTCGCGGGAGCGTTCGCGTTGGGCGGCACGGCCCCTAGTCTGCCGTGCCTCCGCCGAAACGGGCAGCTCACGCACTCCGGGCTCCAGCCGCCACGCCACGTCCGAGCGGATCCCCTCGCCGGCCAGGCGCTCGCGCGCCGCCTCGAACGCCTCGCACCACTCCCGTTCCCGCTCGACGTCCACCCGGCGGTCGTCCTCGCTCTCGGCGGGCCGCTCGCGCACCATCGAGGCGCGCACGTGCGCGGCGTCGTCCACGCGCATCCGGACGCTGTGGTCGGGCCAGGCGCCCTTGGTCAGCGTCACGGTGCCGTCCTCGGCCGTCAGCGTCTCGAACCCGGCCTGGACCTCGTACCCCATGTCCTCGAACGCGGCCGTGATCGAGTCGAGCACGTACCGGCGCTCGGCCTCGGCCTGCTCGGCGGCGTCGCGCTCGGCCGCCAGCCGCCGCTCCTCCTCCCGCCGCTCCCGGGTGCGGCGGTTGGCCTCCTGGATCCGCAGCCGCACCTCCTGCAGCACGCCCTCCGCGTCGGCCGGCGTCGCCGCGCCGGCCAGCAGCCGGGCCGCCTCGGCGACCGCACGCCGCTCCGCCTCCCCGGCGTCGGGCAGCAGCCGCACCATGATCCGTTCGAGGTGCTCGCGCACGTCGGCGGCCCGCGGCGGCGGCGAACCGTCCCGCACGCCGGCCGCCAGCCCCTCGGCGGGGACGTCGAAGATCTGCGCGCCGACCTGGGCGGCGAGATGCTCGGAGAGGCGCCGCTCGGCCTCGTCCAGGACGGGGTCGGTCGCCGCGCACCAGGCGGTCAGCTCGGCGGCGGACCGCTCGGCCGGGTCGAGCCGGCCGGGCAGCGGCACCTCCGCACCGATCTTCGCGCGGGTCTCGGCGAGTGCGGCGATGCGCGCGTTGCGCTCCACCGTCTCGCGCAGCGCCCGCTCGTGCGTGCGGACCTCGGCGAGCGCCGCGGCACGCGCCTCGGCGGGCCCGGCGGCGAGCGCGGCCAGCGCCTCCGCGCCGCGTCCGGCCAGGCCCGCGCCGTGCCCGAGCAGGCGGGTCATGCCGAGGCTGAGCACCACCGCCGCGTCCAGCGCGATGTCCGCGTCGATCCCGCTGCTCATGGGGTCCCTCCGATCGTCCGTGCCTGCCGCCAGTGGTGCAGCCGCACCCCGGCCGCGACGGCGTGCGCGGCGGGGACGGCGATGAGGACGAGGACCCACAGCAGGCTCGCGATGGACGTCACCGCCGCGAGCAGGAGGAGGAAGAGGAGCAGCGGCACCGTCGCGGCGGCGAGCACGCATCCGCAGCCGCGCCGCCCGGTCTGCCGCGCGGCGCCCGACATCGTCTGGGACGCCGTCGACAGCCCGCGGCCGCCCGCGCCGAGAATGCCCGAGAGCATCGCCCAGGGCCCGTGGGGGAGGTAGTCCGCGCCCTGTGCGCGCGCCGCGAGGACCTCGCTGCCGCACTGCACCGCCCAGGCGAGCACGGACACGACGGCCAGAACGCCGAAGGAGACGCCCGAAGAGGAACTGTGCAGGCCGACCGATGTCGTGCCGTCGTCGTTGCCGCCGCCGCCGAACAGCGAGCCGATCATCCAGCTGCCCAGGAGCCAGAACAGCAGCAGCGGCGACGTCAGCGCGACCGCCTTCGCCATCGCGGCGCCGCGGCCGGCGAGCCGCTGCCGTTCGCGTTCGGCCCAGTGCGTGCGCAGCGCCTCGTCGCGCTGCTCGGCGGCGTGCCGCTCGCGCGTCCGCGACTCGCTCTCGGCCACGGCTTCGGGTGCGGCGCGGGCCACGGCGAGCAGCCGCAGCGGATCGTCGCCGGCACCGTCCACCATCCAGGTGAACCACGGCACCGGTTCGGAGACCGGCTCGCGGGCCCGTGCCGCGCCCTTGGCGATCAGCCGCCCGGTCTCGTCGGGACGCGCCGCCAGCGCGAGCAGGGCGAGCAGCACGGCGGGCGGCTCCTCCGCGCCGGCGTCGGGCAGCCGGCCGGCGAGGCCCGGCGGCGCGGCGGCCTGCTCGCGCAGCCAGCGCACCAGGTCGTTCCATGCCGACACGTGCGCGCGCCACTGGTCGTCGACCCGGGCCAGCTCCTCGCCGCCCGCGAAGCCGGCGAGGACGGGCAGCAGGCGGTGCTCCCACAGCGCCCGCCCGATGAGGCAGGCGGTGCGGTGGTCGGGATGGCGCCGGTCGGCGGCCAGGCCCGCCAGCCCGGGCAGGTCGGCGGCGGTGATCCGGCGGCCGAGGTAGTGCGGGGGCATCGCCGGATCCAGCCACCGCACGAGGTGCAGGAGCTTGACGTCGGGCGGCAGCGTGGTCATGAGGTGGCCGTCGACGAGCGCGATGCGGCCGTCGTCGGGCACCTCCGCGAGCCACTCCCGCAGGCTCCGCCACGCCTCGCCGGTCTCGCCCCGGCCGAAGAAGTACTGGGCGGCGTGGTCCCAGTTCTCGACGAGCGCGCGGGCCAGCTCGCTCCTGCCGGTGTAGCGGCGGCCCCTGAACGGCAGCCCGGCGCCCGCCGGGACGCTCTCCTCCGCGACCCGCGGCGAACCGCCGTCCAGCCACTCCCGAACCTGCTCGCCCGTCCATCGCGCGCGCGGGTCGCGGGTCAGCAGCCCCTGGCACAGCAGCCGCAGCCGGGGGTCGGAGACGTCGTCCGCGCTGACCGGCCGCGTCGCGAGATGGTCGACCACGACGGTCTCGCTCAGCCCCTGGAACGGCGGCCGGCCCGTCGCCAGCTCCCGGACGATCATGCCGAGCGACCACCAGTCGCGCGCCGGCGACACCTGGCCGGACAGGGACTCCGGAGCGGCGTAGGCCAGCGTCCGCGACGACGAGGCGAACACCACGCTCTGGTCGAGGACCCGGCTCAGCCCGAAGTCGGCGATGGCGAGCCGCAGCGGCTCCCCGCCCAGCACCAGGACGTTCTCGGGCTTGAGGTCCCGGTGGACGATGCCGGCCCGGTGCAGCGCCTCCAGACCGGCGGCGAGCTGGGCGGCGACCTCGGCCACCGTGTCCTCCGGGAGCGGCCCCTCGTCCATCAGCGCCCGCAGGTTGCCGTCCGGCGCGTACGCGGCGATCTCGTAGTCGCGCCCGTCGGCGTGCCCCGTCTCCAGGATGCGCAGGACGTTCGGCGCGTCCAGCGCGGGCAGCTTCGCCCACACCTCCCGGTCGGCGCGGTACCCGCGGCGGAAGATCTTCACCACGAACTCGGCGCCGTCGGCGTCGCGCACCAGGAGCAGGTCGGACTCGGCGCCCTGCACGGGCAGCTCGGCGACCGTCGCGTACCGCTCGCCGAGCACGGCCGGCAGCCGCATCAGCGGATCCCCGGGACCGTGCCCCTCCCGCCGGGTCGACGACGCCGGGCGCGGCCCGGGCACCTCCGCGTCCCGCCGCGTCGTCCCGGCGTCGCGCCGGGTGTCGCGTGGCGGGGCGCCATCGAACTCGCCCACAGCCGTCCCGTCTAGCCCTTGTCCTTGATGGCCCGAAGATACTCGCTGATCTTGAACTGGTTGATGACGAACTCCAGGGCGATCCGGGTCGCGAACACCTGGAAGAGCCACGCGAACGGGGACCCGAGGAGGAGCATGAGGCCGAACGCCGCGCTGTCGTCGAGCCACGCGATCCCGTACACCGCCATCAGCAGCGCGAACAGGGTGATCGGGATCAGCGCGAGCACGTAGAGGATCTTCACCACCCGCGTGGTGATCATGGTGTCGAAGTTGAGGTCGAACAGCCCTCCGAACACGTTCCCGCCCCTCGGCTCGCCGGGCGGGGGCGCCCATCCCCGCGGCGGCTCCGGGTACCCGGAGGCCGGGCCGGGCGGGCGGGGGCCGGGGACGGGGCCGGGGAAGGGGCCGCCGGGCCCGGCGGGCCCGCCGGGCGGTGGACCGTAGGGCCCGCCGGGACCGCCGGGCGCCTGCGGACGCGGAGGGTTGCCAGGGTCCGGTGGGTTCGTCATCACCGTCGTCTCCAGTGTGGGGACCGCTACACGGAGACTCTAAAGCCTGGCCCCGTCCGCCGCCGGAACCCGCCGCGCGACGATCCCGTATCGCGCGGGGGCCCGGTGCGGACGCGCGGGCCGGCGGTGCCAGGTTCTGGCCCCGCCGGTCCGCGACGGCGCGAGGCGCGGCGCCGGACCGCGCCGGAGGTCAGGCGGCCGGGACGCCGGTGGCCGGCTGCGCGGACCGCACCTCGGCCTGGTTCGGCTTGGCCGCCAGGCCCGGAAGGTCGGTGGTCGCGGCGCGCAGGCGGGCGATGCCCTCGGCGCCGAGGTCGCCCAGCATGATGTCGTAGGCCAGGTCGCGCACCGTGTCGACGCCGACGGACGAGTGGAGCATGGCGCCGATGGTCTCGGTGAGCACCCGCTCGTAGGACTCGAACGTCACCGCCTCGGCCACCGCCGGGTTCCACTCCAGCTGGTCGCCGGCCGTGACGTGCAGCTGGAGGCCGCCGGTCACCGGATCCACCTGGTCCAGGTCGATCTCGGCGGCGACGCGGCCGCGGGCCGCCGGGGTCCCGTCGTCGGTGAACAGCAGCGCCGGGACCGAGAAGGTCACCTGCTCGGCGGGCTTGCGCGGCCGGACGGCGTTGCCGCGCGGCACCGCGGGGACGTCGACGTGGTCCAGCTGCGACAGCATCCGGAACGTCGCCAGGCCGAGGATGCTGTTGATGGCCAGCGCGGTCGCCCGGGTCACCGTCTCCGTCTCGCCGGGCTTGCGGGTGAGGTAGCCGCTGAAGCCGTAGGCGATGATGCGGTCGCGGACGGGGGAGCGGAGGAAGATGCGCAGCCGGACCCCCGCGACGGGGAGCTCGAACTCGGCCTCGCCGTCGCCGACCTCGGACCGGACGAAGCCGCCCTCCGACGCGGTGAGCCGGCCCACCAGGGCCAGCGTCCCCTCGTTGCCGCTGCGGGAGAGGCTCAGGACGTAGAGGTCGCCGTCCAGCTCGGTGATCACTTCGTCGCCGAGGACGACGGCGAGGGCCCGCGCCGTCTCGTTCAGGCCGTGCAGGGTCCTGCGCGGCATGCGCAGCCGCAGCTGGTTCTGCGACGTCACCCGCCCGCCGACGGTGTTCTCGACGTGCTCGACCTCCCGCTCGGCCTGCTTGCCGGTGTAGTTGCGCAGGCTGAATGCCAGGACCTCGTTGTCCGTGCGCACCCCGCAGGTCGCCTTCAGGGCCTTCTTGGCGCTGAGCGGGTAGGGGGCGTCCTGCCGGACGTATTTGGTCGCGTCCACGAACACGGGGACGTCGTCGTCGAAGAGGCGCCGGACGTAGAATTCTTCCTTGGTTTGCGCTGGCACTGTTGCACCCTTCTCCGTGTCCTGCCGCCGGCCGCGGACGGCCGGAGGTAACCTCGGCACCCGGCCGATTCCGGCCAGGTGCGGCACCGGTCCCACCGCCCGGTGTCCACTCTTCAGTCATAACCGTTTCGGGGCAGGTCGGATCGGCAAGTACCAGAGGGCCGGACGGCGCCGCCGACGAACCGGTTGACAAATAAAGCATGCGGCTCGCCCTGTCGCGTGGACAGTCATGCGTGACACACGGGGGCGGCACACTACAAAGGAGACCAGATGCACCAGTTGACCGATTACGTGCTGGCCGTTCGCACCACCGGTTCACCTCCGGCGATCGAAGGGGTCAAGTCGGTCGACCTGGTTCCGGGCGACGACCAGGACGTGATCGCCGCGACCATCGCCGGTCTGCGGGCGAGCGGGCTGACCGCGGCCGACTTCCGGTCGCGCGTGATCTATCTCGCGCCCGAGGACCCGAGCTGCCTGGTGCCGTACGCGGCACTGTGCGGCTTCGCCGGCCGCCGCGTCGACGCCTACGCCGGCGGCACCGTCCTGGAGTTCTCGCGGCTGGACCCGCAGGGAGAGGCCTTCCCCGACGCGGGCCGGCCCTCCGGGTACCTGGAATGGGGCCAGGTCGGGGGCGAGGAGGGGCCCGTCCCCACCGTGCAGGTCGGCTCCGGCGCCCAGCGGCTCGTGACCCCGGAGGCCGCCACCGTGATCCGGTACGCGGCGCGGCTGCGCATGGTCCCGCCGCCCTCGGCCCGGGACGCGCTGGCCACGTTCGTGCTCGTCGCGGCGCTGCGGCGGCGGGCCGACGACCGGTTCCCCTACCTGTCGACCGGGAACGAGCCCGCCCCCGTCACCAAGGACGACCCGACCCAGGGCATCGACCTGGAGAAGCTGCGGCGCGAGGCGGCCAAGTACCGCCAGGAGCTGCGGGCCGGGCGCCGCGGCGCCGACATGGTGCCGCCCGTCCCCGTCTCGCCGCACAACAAGCGGATCGCCGAGGCCAAGTCGGTGGACGTCCGGACGGTGCTGACGCGCCTCGGCTCCTCCTCCGACGACGGGAACCTGTGGCACTGCCCGCGTCCGAACAGGCACAGCAACGGCGACCGGAACCCCTCGATGAAGGTCTACGGGGACAACCGCACCAGGTGCCACCGCTGCGACGCCGAGAAGGTCGGTCCGATCCGGCTGGTCATCGACGTCCTCGGGGTCACTCCGGACGAGGCCGCCAGTTTCATCCTGGACTCCGACCGCGTCGTGGACATGCGTCCAGCCTGAGCGTCCCTGGCGGCCGGGGGCCGCTGGGCAGGGGGAACCGATGGCCGAATCGCAGGGCCGCGCGGACGTGGCGCTGCTGATTGTGGATGGAGTGCAGGTGGGCCACGTTCACCGCAGTGTCCTCGATCGGGTCGCCGAGATCGCGGGCCGGCTGGGCTGCCGCGACGCCGTCGCGCTGGCCGGCCCGCCGGTCACGTTCGACTCCTCCCGCGTCCCCCGGCTGCGGCGCGACCTGGAGCAGGTCATCGCCTACGCCGAGGCGGCGCGGCAGACCGGCTGGGTTTTAGGCGACCTGGCCGTCGCCCCGGGTGACCAGGCGGTGCCGGTGATGGACACCGCGCAGGGCAGGATCTGGGCCCACCCCGTCCGCGGCTTCGAGCTGCACGGGGAGGCCGGGGTGCGCCGGATCACCGAACTGGCCGAGATCCCGGGGACCCCGCAGCGCACTCCGCTGGCCCGTCTCATCGCGCCGCTGGCCGACGCCGCGGCGCGTGCGCAGGTGCTGGAGATAGCGGACGGCAAGCACGAGCGCGCCGTGCGCCTGGGCTGACGGGCGAAGGGGCGCCGCTCGCCGGAGACGGCGAGCGGCGCCCCTTCGTCGTTCGGGCGAAGACCGGGCGCGGCCCGCGGGCCGCGCCGGTGGCGTGCGGTCAGCGTTCGACGAGCCGCTCCGGCGCGGCGGACGGCCCCGTGACGGCGTACCGCAGCGCCGCCGGGAGCCGCGTCTCCGGGTTGGCGATGAGGCCGCCGACCTGCCCCGCGCCCGCCATCTCCTCGGCCACCGCGCCCGGGCGCACGCCGAGCACGTAGTCGGCCTCCATCGGGCTCACCGCGGTGACGCACCCGGGGGGCAGCGTCGCGTACGCGCCGAGGAAGACGCGGCTGCCCTCCGGGATCAGCGAGGCGAGCGCGCGGAGGACGATCCGCGCGGCCGGACCGGTCACGGTCACGGTCTGCATCTGCTGCAGCGCCTGCCGGATCCGGGCGAGCTGCTCCCCGCTGACGACGCCGCTGGCGACGAGGGCGTTGGTCTTCGGGACCACGCCGTTGCGCCGGCTGATCACGACGGAGTCGTTCACCTTCGACACGACGAGGCCCCGCTTCTCCCGGGAGGCCGTGATCGTCTTGACGGCCCGGCGGGACGCGGCGAGGCTCGGGAACCCCGGGATCTGGTGGATGCCGCGCGCTCCGCAGACGGTCACCTGGGTCCCGTGGACGTGCACCTCGTCGATCGTCTCGTCGCGCATCAGCTCGCCGAGCAGGTGCGTGCCGTTCAGGACGTGGTAGACCCTGCTGGCCATGGCCGGATCCCCGCCGGTGTGCCGGGTGAGGACCTCCAGCCAGAGCTCGGCCACGCGCGGGCGGAGGCTGGTGGCGATCCGCTCGGCGGTGGCCCACGCCGGGTCCGCCGCGGGCGGGGGCGGGGGCGTGGTCCCTTCCGCGGGCTCCTGCGAGGCCGGTGCGGCCTGCGGGGCCTCAGTGGTCTGCGGAGCCTCAGTGACCTGGGGGTTCTGCGTGGTCTGGGGGGTCTGCGTGGTCTGGGGGACCTGCGTGGTCTGCGGTGCCTGGGCGGGGGCCGCGGACTGGAACCCCTGCCCGGCCGTTCCGAAGGGCGTGCTGCGCGTCATCCGGTGATCTTGCGTGGACGCGGGGGTCCACGCCGGGGCGTCCGCCTTCGGAGCCGAGGGGGTCTCGGCGCTCTGCGCCGGCTCGGGGTCCTGGGGAGGCTGCTCCGCCGGCGCCTCCGCCGGCGCTTCCGGCTCCTGCTCCGGGGGCTCTGCCTGCGCCTCCGGCTTCGCGGCGGCCGGCGGCGCCTCGGCCGGCGCCCCGCCCGCCCCGGCCGCCGCCTGGTCGGCCGGTGCTCCGGCGGACGGCTGCGCCGCCGCGGGCGCGGCGCCGTTGGCGGAGTCGTCCCAGGCGGAGAACAGCGACGCCCAGTCGTCCTGCGGGCTCCGCTGGTCGGTCTCGGTCTCGGAGCCCGCGGCGGCGCCCGTGTCCGCCGGAGCGGGGGCGCCGGTCACCAGGAGCTTGTCCTGGGAGGGTTGCTCTTCCGGCCCGTCGTCCTCCTCCTGGCCGACGCCGATGGCCGCCCAGAAGTCCATTCCGGTGGCGGGCTCATTTTGCGCTGCCATATGGCCGCTTCCTTTCTCGTGAGAGGGCCGGATCAAAGATGATCACTTGGGGTCCATGCCGAGGATCCTCTTCAGGAGGCCGCCCCGGTTGCCCGCCGGCTGCGCGGCCACGGCCTGGCCGAACACCGGGTCCCCGGTGACGAACTGGAGGATCTCACGGAAGGTGACGTCCAGGTCCGGGCCGATCTGCAGCGCGTTCAACCGGCGGTTGTTGGCGGCCTGCGTCCACTCCAGGTCCTCGGGGATCATGCCGACGAACCGCCAGCCGGGCATCAGGTCCATGACGTCCTCCGGGCTGCAGTCCACGTCGGCGCGGGCCCGGTTGAGGATGAGCGACAGCTTCTCGGGGTCCACGCCGCCGCTCCGGGAGTGCCGCGGCATGGTGATCGCGCTGAGCCAGGCTCGGGCGGCCTCCAGCGTCACCCGGTTGGGCTCGACCGGGACCAGGATCGCGTCCGCCTCGGGCAGGACCAGGTCGGTGAACGTCATGTGGTAGAGCTCGGCGACGGGCGTGTCGACGAACACGAAGTCGAACGCCTGCCGCAGCACCGCGATGATCCGCCGGTACAGCATCGCGTTGATCAGTGCCGGGTCGGCCATGGTGATGTCCTGCGGCCCGAGCAGCGTGAACAGGTCGGCGTCCGGGAGGTGCGCGAGATGGGCGCGCACGTTCTCGACCCTGAGCGATCCGTTCGACCGCAGCAGGTCGAGGATCGTCGGCGACTCCACGTTCAGGTACCGCGCGACGTCGGCCTGCTGGAAGTTGGTGTCGACCAGCGCCACCCTCCCGGGCCGGCCGGCCGCGTGCAGATGCCTGGCCGCGTAGACCGACAGGTTCACGGCCGTGGTGGTCTTGCCCACGCCGCCCTTGGCGGAGGCGATGGCGATGACCCGTCCGAGGGCCGGGGCGGGTTCCTCCGCCCTGACCAGCGCGGCGGCGGGCGTCTGCTGCGGCCCCGGCCATCCGTTCGAGACGGGCTGGGCCGGCATCGCGTTGTGGTCCTGCCTCGTCGCGGACTCCGGGGCCGGGGCGGGCTCGACCTGGCCTCCGGGGACGGGCTGCTGCCCCGCGAACCCCTGCTGACCCGGCGCGGCCGCCGGCCACGGCTGGGAGACGGGAGCCGGGGCGGAGGGCGCGGGCGGTTCGACGGCCTGCGGAGGCGCGGCCCCGGGCGGCTGCGCGAAGGACGGCGGCTGCGCCGGGTTCGGGTTCCAGCCGCCGGCGGAGGTCTGGCCGGTGGCGGCGGGCTGCTCGGGCGGCGCCGGCGCCGGTGGCTGCGCAGCGGGTGGCTGCGCGGCCGGGGGCTGCGCGGCCGGGGGCTGCGCGGATGGTGGTGGGGCGGTCGCGAACGGTTGGGCCACCGGCTGCCGGCCCGCGGCCGGCGGCTGGGACGCGGCCGGAGGCGGCGCCGCGGCCGGAGGCGGTGCGGCGGGCTGGGCCGGGGGCTTGCCGGCGATGCCGAACAGCGCCAGCAGGTCCGACATCTTCAGCTGCCCGCCGATGACGTGGACGCCCGGGGCGAAGGCGTCGCCGCGATCCGCGAAGTACCCGTGCACGAGCACGGTGAAGCCGCGGCCGGCGAGCCCGTTCGCCAGAACGGCCACGCCCGCGCCCGGAAGGTCCTCGACGAACCCCGGGGCGAACATGAAGGCGGCGGGGGAACCGACCCGCCCGCTCTTGGACAGGTCGCGAAGTTCCGCCGCGGAGGCGGCGTCGTACACCGCGGAGAACCGGCCGGTATCCCGCAAACTCCGGGCGACGCCCGGATCCCCCGCGACGACGAGGTTCGGCGCAATTGCCATCACTCAGTGTCCTCAGCGCTCTGGTTGTCACCCGGTCGGCGAAGCGGCCGGAATCTCTCTTAGCGACTGTGCGGACAATGACGGATGCCGCCAGCCCCGGATGCCGGACTGTCTCCCTGAGAGCCAACACGACCTGGGAGATGACAACACATGGTCAACCTGAGGGCGGCGCTCGGACGTCTCACCGGGACCAGCCGCGCAGGCCGTTCCGAGGCCGACACCGCCACCATGTGGACCACTCCTTACGCCTGGCGGACCGCCGACGGCGTCTACGTCGGCTACAACGGCGAGGTGTGGATGTACCGCACCGTGCGGTTGTCGCCGATGAAATGGGAGGACCCGGCGGAGCAGCTGTCGCTGGCGGCGCCGCTGTCCAGGCTTCTCGGCGACCTGGGCCGGACGTCCCGGCAACCCGTGGGCGGCCTGGCGACCCTGTCCAACAACCGCAACGTCCACCTGGTCTCGATCACCTGGGACGACCTGGTCACGCCGCCCAAGGAGAACACCGAGGAGCTGCGCGCCTACCAGGCCGAGGCGTTCGGCTTCCTGGCCCCCAAGCGCGTCCTGTTCGTCGGCGTGCAGCTCAGGTCGTCGCTCATGGACAAGACGTCCCGGGCCGGCAAGGGCTCGCAGGGCGGCATGGCGACGTTCCAGGCCTTGACGGATCTGGTCAAGGACTCCATGGCGGACGACGTTCCCGACCTGGCCGACTTCCGCAAGGACATGGAGCACCTCGAAGGGATCTTCAAGCGGGCGGACGCGCAGCTGCCGACCCGGCAGGAACTCGACCAGCTGGAGTCCTGGTACAACCTCGGGCGCGGGCCGGACGCGGTGATCGAGGAGATGCCGACCCGGCTCGGCGTCACCGGCATCGGCGAGCTGGAGATGGCCGCGGTCATGCGGTTCGACCAGCCGATCATGCCGTCCCCGGAGGCCCAGTGGGCGCTGGACGTGATCAGCCACCCCGGCGACGCCCCGCACGTCATCTCCATCCGGGCCGAGCTCGAACCGGCGAACCTGACGCGGGCCCGGGCCCGCCGGGCGCAGCGCCGGATCATGAACAACATGGAGGAGGAGCGCAAGACCCAGGACCTGGAGAAGGTCGAGCTGTCCCAGACCTTCCAGCAGGCCAAGGAGGTCGAGGACTACCTCGCGAACTCCAACCAGCCCATGCTGGCCAGGTGCAGCTTCGTCATGGCGCGGGAGGTGACCGACGCCACCGAGACCTACATGGAGTTCCTCGCCCAGTACTACGGGATCCAGATGAAGGCGCTGGAGCACCGCCAGATCCAGGCGCTGGAGGAGACCCTGCCCTGCTCCTCCGTCCGGGTGAACCCGTTCCTGCAGGACGTCAACGTGCCGATGGTCTCGCACGCCGGGCTCCAGGCGTTCTCCGACCTCGGTGACGACATCGGCGTCTACGGGGGGCTCATCGACCCGGACGGCACGCCGTTCTTCGTCGACCCCCTCGGCGCTCCGCGCAAGAACCTGCCGCCGGTCTTCGGGATCTTCGGCGACCCGGGCAGCGGCAAGACCTTCTTCGCGCAGTCCGTCGCCACCCAGGCCGCGCTGAACGGCCTGCCGGTGATCTTCGTGAACCCGAAGGGCGGCGACTCCCTCTACGGGATGGTGGACTACGTCCAGAGGCTGGGCATCCCCGCCGGGCGCGTGTCGATGTCGGCGCTGGAGGAGTCGCCCGGGGCCTTCGACCCGTTCCGGTACGCGCCGCCGACGATCGCGGCCGAGATCGCGAACGTGCACATCCTGTCCGCGCTGGACGACTCCCGCGACGGTCTGTCGCTGTCGGAGCGGCTCGCGCTCGGCTCCGGGCTGAAGCGGGGCGCGCTCAACGGCGCGCGCTGCGTCTGGGACGCCCTGAAGTACGTCCCCGGTGACGACGCGGACCGGGTGCGCGGCCTGGTGGAGCAGCAGATGGAGGCGTCCTCGATGTTCTCCCTCGGCATCGCCCTCCAGCCGCTGCCCCGCCTGGACATGTCGCAGCGGCTCACGCTGGTCGACTTCGACCGCGAGCTCGGCCTGCCGG
Source organism: Actinomadura verrucosospora (assembly GCF_039540335.1). Lineage (NCBI taxonomy): Bacteria > Bacillati > Actinomycetota > Actinomycetes > Streptosporangiales > Thermomonosporaceae > Actinomadura > Actinomadura verrucosospora. The sequence continues at coordinate 124,106 of NZ_BAABEV010000012.1, forward strand.
AGGGCAAGACGCCGAGCGAGTACTCGGTGTCGGAGCGCATCGCGCTGGCGGCGGTGCGCCTGGTCATCCGCGCCTCGCTGGAGATCCTCATCGCCAACCGCTCGGGCGTGCTGATCGTGGACGAGGCGTGGACCTTCCTCTCGCAGGCCGAGGGCCTGGCCTCGCTGCAGCGCATCTCCCGCGAGGGCCGGTCGCTGAACATCATGCCGGTGTTCCTCACCCAGCGGATCGCGGACGTGGTCACCAAGGACCTGGAGTCCTACCTGAGCCGCGTGCTGGTGCTCAAGCTGAACGAGAAGCGCGAGGCGGAGACGGCGCTGCGGCTGTGCGGCCTGCAGCCGACCGCCGAACGGCTCGCGCAGATCCGCGAGTTCGGCCCGCTGCCGCCGGAGGACGGCAAGCCGGCGCGCTGGGCCCGAGGGATCTTCCGTGACCTGTTCGGGCGGCACGCGCAGGTCGTGCTCGGCCCCACGCCGCCCGAGGCGGCGGAGGCGTACAGCACGAACCCGGAGGACCGCCGCAGGCGCGAGGAGGCCCGCAAGCAGCGCGAGGAGGCCGAGCGGGCCGAGTACGAGGCGGCCGTCACCGCGGCCGCGCAGATCGACCAGGCCGCCGCGCCGCCGGGGCAGAACGGCGCGGCCCAGGCCCCGGCGGGCGAGGACATCGGCGCCGCGGCGCACACGGGGCACGACGTCAACGCCGCGCCGCCGCAGACGGGGGAGGGGCAGAACCAATGGCTCGTCGGCTGAGGCCCGGTCGTGGGCGTTCCGGTGACCCCCGGAAGGGGAACCCCCGCGGCCAGGGGGAGTCGGGCGGCGCCAAGGCGGCGCGCCAGAGCCCGCGCCGCGGACTCCAGCTGCTGGTGTGGGCGCTGGCGCTGACCGTCTTCGGCGGTCTGGCCCTGCTCTCCGGACAGACGGGGGGCTTCGGGTCCGGAGGCCAGTCGTCACGGGCGGCCGCATCGCCCGCGCCGGTCACGTCATCTGCGCCGGTCACGTCATCTGCGCCGGTCGCGTCGTCCGTGCCGGTGGCGCAGCCCGGGACGGGCTCCGACGGGCGCCTGCTCGCCGCGCCGCTGCGGCCCGACCCGGGGGAGCCCACCGGGTCGACCGACGTGTGCTCGAACTACAAGGAGCAGAGGGACTACCTGCCGCTGCACCGGTGGACGTCCTTCGAGCTCTTCGTGGTGGACAACGCCCGGATCTTCAAGACCCAGCGGTTCGTCTCGATGATCGCGGGCCTGATGTTCATGGCGGCCGGGCTCTGCTGGCGGATCATCGGCACGCTGATGGGGTTCGGCTACTCGTTCGACATGATCTGCCAGACGGACGCGGCGAAGACGATCAACTCCGTCGTGCGGACCTTCTCGCTCTACGCGGCCTGGTTCCTGATCCCCGCATGGCTGTTCGTCCTGGCGGCGGTGGTCAAGAGGTGGTCCGCCACCGGCGGCAACCGCAAGGGGCCGGCCGCGGCGATGCGGCTGGTCGCGGTGTTCCTGGCGGCGAACGGCCTGGTCTTTTTCATGGGCGACCAGGCCGACAAGCACCAGGACAACCCGACGGCGCCGTACACGGCGCCGTGGATGGCGACGACCGTCCAGGGCTGGTTCGGTGTCGCCTCGTCCTCGCTCAACAGCCTGCAGAAGATCGGAAGATTCAACGAGGGCAAGGACACTAATCCGGTCTTCTACGACAACCAGGGCGGCGGGACCGGCAAGGTCACCTGCGCGGCCCTCGACGCCACGCTCTACGACCAGTACGAGAAGGGCAACGGAGCGGCGAGCTCACTCGGCGACAACGGCACGACGACGCTGATGCAGGTGAGCAAGATGTGGGAGATCTCGCTCGTCCGTTCCTGGCAGACCGCGCAGTTCGGCGAGGGCACGAAGGACTATCCCTCGCCGGCGCACGCGTCGTGCCGCTTCCTCGAAGCCAAGGCCGACGTGTCCTCCGCCAGCAAGATGAACGCCTACGACATGTCGGTCGGACTCAAGCCGGGCACCACCAAGCCGGAGATGGCGCGCGGGTACTTCATCTCCCCCGGCGCGGACGAGCAGATGATCTTCGTCGCCTGGGGCGCCTGCAAGGGACCCGACAGCGGGGACGGGGGAGGGGCCAAAGAGCAGCCCCTCATCGACCAGTGGAACGCGCCCGACATCGACGACGCGAAAAAGGCGTGCGGGAAGCTTTTCAGCAACAAGGGCTACGAGAACGACAAGAGCGGCACCCAGCTCAGCGTCGCCGGCATCGACGTTCTCTGCTTCATGTGCGACAACGGCACGATGGGGCCGTTCTACTTCAACGGCGACGACGAACTCAAGGACAAGCTCGGGAAATGCTACGCGAGCCAGCCGGCCTGCCAGGCCGACTGGAACTTCGTGAGCGCCTGGCTGGGCAAGAACCAGGCCCAGCGTCTCACCCAGGGCCTGCTGTCGATGATCGTCGCCTTCGTCTTCCTGTTCGTCATGGGACCGATGGCGATAGGTATGACGGTGTCAAGTGTGGGCTTGGCAGGCCTGGTCATGATATTGCCGATAACATTTTTGCTGATCGGGGCGGGTCTGCCGCAGGGAATGCGGGTGCTCAAACTCACCGGCGCGGCGGCGGCGGGTGATTTCCTCTTCACCCTGGGTCTCACATTCCTGACGATGTTCACCGACACCACGTACCAGGCCATCGAGGCGACGACCAACGACGCGACACCGAACTTCTTCCAGCAGGTCGCGCAGGGCGCGGCCCCTCTGGTCGCGCTGTTCCTGTTCAAGAAGATCAGCAAGATCCTGAGCCTGGGGGACATCTCCACCACCAGCGGGGCCACGGGATTCGCCACGGCCATCGTGATGCGGAGCAGCGGCGACCCGAGGCTGTCGCGCAACGCCGGTCAGCAGGTGTCCCAGCGCCTCGCCCGCCTCGGCGTGGGCCGGGCGCGGCTGGGCGCCTTGGACGAGCGGTCGCTGCAGCGGCGCATGCTCGACAACCGCGCGACGCGGGCGGTGGCCGGCGCCGCGAAGCGGCGTGCGCAGCGGGCGGCCCGCCCGGTCACCGACTGGGCGAAGGACAAGTACGACGGCGGACGCGCGCGCCTGCAGCGCAGTGTCATGAATCTGCAGCACAAGGCCGCGTCCGGCTCGCCCAAGCAGCGTGCGGCGGCGTACGCGGGGCTGACCGCGGGCCTGGCCGGGTTGACGATGATGGCGCCGCCGGCGGTGCTGGCGACCCTGCCGCTGATGGCCTTCACCGGCGCCGCCGCGTCCGTCCGCGGCGGCCAGGCGCTCGGCGACGCGATCGGCCCCAAGATGCTCGGCAAGGGTGCGGCAGGCGCGTCCGGTCCGCCGCTCGCGGCCGGGATGCCCACGGCGGCCAGTGCCCGGACGGCCATGCGGGAGGCCGACGACTGGCACCGCAACATCATCAGGGTGAGCGACCCCGAGGAACGCCAGAGACTGATCGCCGAGCGCACCGAGGACGTGTTGAACGCGAGGCGGGCACGGCTGTGGGGCGCCGGGCAGCCGAACGGGCTCCACCCCGACTTCACGGGATTCGACAACGAGGCGGAGCTGGAGCGGGGACGTAAGCAGATGGCGGACGAGATGGGGCTGAAGCCCGACGACATCCTCATGGGGATGAGCGGGCAGGCCCTCCCCGCTCCGCCGAAGTTCGACAGGGTGACCGGACGGATGGTGTACCCGGAAGGGCTCACCCCCGAGCAGTTCGGCCACTGGATCTACCACATGGACCCGTACACCCTGGAGAAGAAGCCGGGGGAGACCAACGACCAGCAGATCGCCCGGCTGGTCGCGCAGGCGGCCGAGCGCGGGTACGTCACCTCCGACGGCCAGGACGTCGACGTGCTGCTCGCCAACGGGTTCGACACGCGCCTTCCGGAGGTGCGCGAGCGGGTGGCGCACGTCGTGTCGGGAGGCAAGGACCCGGAGATCCAGGGGATCCGCATCACGTCCCGCCGGGCGGAGGACGTCGCGGTGTCGGCGAGCCGCGAGTGGGCCAAGATCGACGCGGTGATACCGCCCATGCCGACCTCGCCGCCCACGGTCCACCTGCAGGGTCCGTCCCAGAACGTGATGGACGTGGGCGACGCGGCGCGCCAGGACGTCGTCGGCGGCTTCAGCAACGTCAGGGTCAACTCCGGAACGGCGGGGGAGGCCTGGCAGCAGATGCAGCGGCAGGCCGGCGAACTCCGCAACCTCCTCCAAGAGCTCAATGACATCAACGCCGCGCAGGCCTCGGGCTTCGGAGCCGACTTCCAGGTCGATCTCGGCTCGTTCCGCCGGCAGATCCAGGACGGCGTGCGGAACCTGGAGAACGTGGGCACGCAAGTGCGTGACGCGATCGACGCGTTCTCCGGGGCGCAAGGCGTCTGCGAACTCCAGGTCCGCGCCGCCGGATCGGGGGGAGGCGCGATCGACATGAGCGAGATCGCGCGATTGGCCGACCGGTTCACGGCGAAGATGCGGCGGGACCAGCAGCAGTTGCACGAGGAGGTCGAAAGGCTGTTCGGCGCCCTGTCCCGGCCGCTGGACGACGCGGACGGCGCCGGCTCGATGATGGACGCCGTCGACCGGCTCACCGACCTCCTCTCGCGGCGCATCTCCCGCGAGGAGCGGAGCGGCCAGAGCGTGGCCGACAGGATCAGGGACATGGAAGAGGCGTTCAGGAACAGCGCGTCGATGTCTCAGAGCGACCCCCGGATGTCGTCGAGCCAGAGCCAGCCGGCCGACATCCGCCACATCATGAGGGAGATGTTCAGCCGGCAGATGAGCGGGAGATGAGCGGGTCGTAGTCCCGGGATCCTTCGCCCGAACGCAGAACCGGCCCCCACCCTCTCGAGGGTGGGGGCCGGTCGGTGTCGGTGTCGGCGTTCACGTTCACCCGCCGACGTGCTCGCAGGCGTTGACGCCCTGCGTGCGGCAGTCCGTGTACTTCAGGTCGTACTCCGCCACCTTGTCCCAGAACTCCTTCGGGGACGTGATGCGCGTCCACTCATGCAGCGCCACACCGGTGAGGGTGTCGGCGAGCTGGAGGTGGTCGTTGGAGACGGTGACCTCGATGTCGCCCCCGGTGTCCCGCAGTCCGCTGAACACGAACCCGGAACCCGTGCCGTAGCCGGTGAAGGGCTTCGGGTCCTCCGGGAGCTTGGTGCCGGAGCCGGACCAGGTGACCTGGGTGTAGTCCCCGGTCACCTGCTTGCCCACGCCGCGGTAGGCCTTGAAGTGCAGCAGGCCGAACTTGCTGCCCTCCGAAGCCCACGCGAAGTACTCGTCGTACTGGGGCTGGGTCGGGTTCGCGGTCGTGCGACCGGGTCGGCCGTCGTCGTGCTCCGTGCCCGAACTCGTCAGGGTGATGCCGATTGCCGCCGCGATCGCGACGACCACGGCGAGGAGACCGAGTACGATTGCCAGATTCTTGGGCTTCACGCTTGTCACGGTTAGTCCTTCCGGGGAAGGCGCGAGAAGCCGGCGGATGGACCCGGCTTCTGTGCGCGTCTGATGAGACGCAAACGGGGCCGGGTCGGCTCTGTTTGCAATGTGCCCGTCAATTGTCGCGCACTACGCACCTACTTGCAAGCGGACGGTTCCTTGTGTTCGTTTCCGGGAGGCTCGCGTATCGAGCGCCGACGCCGACGGGAAACGGCCGTTACGCCGTTTCCGCATGTTTTTTGTCACGCGGAAACGGCGTCAGTCGCGGATTGGCTTATCACACCTTGCTGGCGTCGACCCAGCCGGACCAGACGGCGCTGTCGTAGGCGCGCTCGACCCTGGAAACGTCCGTGCTGGTGTTGGTGTGCACTTTGTAGCCGTCGGCCAGTTGCATGGCCACATGACCATAAGTGGGTTCCACCAGGTCGCCGGGCTTCAATTGGCTGAACGGGATGTTGTGCACCCAGGACACCTGCCGGAGTGTATGGGTGGTGGGGGCGTTGCCCTGGTACAGGTTCGGAATCGCGCCGCTGTCGCGGTAGGCCCTGGAGACGAAGCTGGAGCAGTCGGCCGAGTTTCCGCTGTTGCGAGTCGGGCCCGCGCTCGGATTGGTGTTCTGGGTGTAGATCCAGTTGAGGTGGGTCAGGGCCCATTTGATCGCCATCGCGGCCTGCGGGGTGCGGGCCTGGGCGACCGAGTCCACGCACAGCTTGCGGATGCCGATCTCCTTGGCCCCCTGGCGCAGGGTGTTGCCCGGGGCGTTCTCGGGGCACCCGTCGGGCCCGACCGTCACCTGCACGGTGCCGGTGTCCAACGTGCCGCCGCCGCCGGTCGCGAGCGACCCGATCAGCTTGCCTGCGCTGTCGAACGGGGGGATGACGCCGCCGAAGAACCAGGCGTACTCGACGGCGACCTGCTCCAGGGGCAACAGGATCCCCTGCGTGTTGCTGAGCCGGGTCCACGCCTCGGTCGCGTCCGGGGCGATCGGCGCGCCGACCGGCTTCAGCGGGCGCAGCGCCAGTCGCGGAATGACGAGGGTGTCCTCACCGACGACCGGCGGGGTCTCCTTGTTGGCCTCCTCCCTGCCCTGGTAGTAGTTGCCCAGGCCGTTGAGGTTGGTGCTGTCCGCCCCGCTCCCCGCCAGGTCCGCGGCGATCTGGGAGAGGGTGCTGTTGTAGCCGGGGGCCCAGGAGCCGATCATGCATGCGGGGTCGTCACCCGGGTCGGTGATGCCGTGGGCCTTCTCGACCGCATCCAGCTTCGGCTGCCACTCGCTGTACACCTTGTCGACGCCCGGCGGCTTGTCCAGCGACGCGAACTCGTTGGCGTACGGGGCGACGTCGGTCAGGAACTTCCTCATCACCGCGATGCACTTGTCGGACGCCTCGAAGGACTCCTGCCCGGGCCCGATCAGCGAGAACAGCTTGAGGTCGGTGCCCATGGCGATGCTGAGCTTCTGCCAGCCGCCGACCATCGGCTGGAAGACGCCGAGGTCCTTCGGGCGGTCCTCCGGCGGGACCTTCTCGACGGAGAGCACCAGCTTGGCGGCGCCGGCGATGTTCTTGTCCACATCGCACCGGTCCTCGACGCCGGCCTCCTCCGCCTCCTTCTTGGTCATCGGGAAGATCCCCTGGCGCGAGTCCTTCTTGTCGTCGCACCCCTCGGTCTTCCACTTGCCGGCTCCATAGCTGACCGACATCGCCTCGTTGACGAGGGTTTCAACGGCGGCGGGCCTGTTGTCCTCCACCGTGTACTTGAACTGCCCTTCCTGGTACTTGCCGTCGGTGACCAGGTAGAGGTTCTGGATGCGGTTGGTCTCGCAGCGCCAGACCGTAATGATCTTGAAGCTGACCGACCACGGCTTCTCGGGGTCGTCCGGCGCAGGGACGGCGCAGGGACCGTCGGGGTTGGCGGTCCGCTCCATGAAGATCCCGGAGGTCGCGATCGCCTTGCTCCAGTACTTGCGCGCCTCCGCCTGGTCCTTCTCGTTGCCGTCGGCTTTCCACTGGGGGCTCTTCGGGTCGCGGTGGACCTTCTCCGCCGCCTTGACCAGCTCGAAGGCGACGAAGTACGAGGACTGGCAGGGATTCTGCGGATCGAGGCCGTGCATCCGCATCTGGCCCGCCGCGGCGGGCGTGAGGAGGTACGGCCCGGTGCCCTGGTTGTCCTTGCCGCCGATGTCGGGGTCGGGGTTGGCGACGTCGCAACCCCAGGCGTAGACGCCGGCGCTCGCGGCTCCCGGCGATCCCGCGGCCGCACGGCCCGTGGTGGCGGACGCGGGAGCCGCCGCCGCGGCGGGGACCGCCCGGGGCCCCTCGGGCTGCAGGTGGTACGAGGCGGGCTGCGCCGCGGAGCCGGCCGGGTGCGCCTGCGCGGCGGCCCGCATCTTCGTCATGACGCCGTCGACGTACTTCCAGGCCGTCGGGTTGAAGTCACAGGCCCCCGGGCACTGGTCCCACTTCTCGGGGCTGGGGCCCCAGCTCCCCGTGAAGTGGTCGACCGCGATCGGCTGCCACATGTGGTACTTGTTCCACATCCGGATGATGTCTTCCTTGGCCCGCCGGTCCTGCACGCTCGGCGGAGCCTGGCACGCCCTCGCGTAGCCCCCGTAGTTGTTCCAGGTGCTGGTGATGTACTGGTAGGCGCCGCAGGCGGTGCTCTGGTTCGTCCCGGCATTGCGGTCGTAGACGCCGTTCGACTCCTGCATGCGCAGGGCCCAGAGGAACCAGCCGAGCTGGTGGCTGAAGTCGCCGTCCGGCGGCGCGACGTGGTTGCTCCCGGTTCCTGGCACGGTGGCGGTCGAGCCCGGGCCGGAGACCCCCTCGACCGGCCCCGGCCCAGCGCCGACGGTGTTGCTGGCGTTCACGTCCACGCCGCCCGTGCTGCCGTCGCCGGAGCCGTTGCCGCCGGGAACGTCCTTCGACTTGCGCCCGGGGTCGCGGTCGACATTGTCGTAGGGGCTGTAGCGGGCGAAGTCGGTCTGCGCCTTGGCGAGCCCCGCCAGGATCGTCCAGGGGACCTCGGAGTAGTCCTGCGCGCTGCCCGAGGTCTGCTCCGACGCCTGCTTGAGGATGCGCTGCCAGTTGCCGGGGAAGTACTCGGAGACCTTCTCGTCCGATTTCGGCTCCGGCTGGGCTTCCGGGTTGTCGTCGTCGACGTTGACGCCCAGAAGCAGAGCGGCGATCAGAAGAATGGAGATGAAGGCGGCGAAGATCGGCAGGCCGACGGTCAGCAGGATCTTGAGCCTGCTCCGGTTGTGCTCGCTGCTCGACCCGGATGCGCTGGCCTTGTCCTTCTTCTTCTTGTTCTTCTGGTTGCCCTTGGTGTACCTGCTCTGGAAACCGGCCCAGAACGACTCGGGCGCCAGCTTCCCGAGGGGGGACGACCTGAGCTGGCGCATCACGAGCCAGCGGCCGAGCCGGTTGTTCATGGCCTTGTCGTAGACGCCCGGCGCGTACCGGTCGAGGAAGCGCCCGAGAGCGAAGTTGGCGCCCTGGCCCACACCATGGGCGATCTTGTCGCCCTTGGTGTCGCCCTCCGGCATCGTCAGGCCGTACCTGCCCGCGACTTCCTCGGCGGCGTTCTTCGCGGCGTCTTTGGCGGCGTTCTTGGCGGCGTTCTTGGCGGCGTCGCTCAGAGCCTGCTTGACCCCGCGCGGGGACCCGCCGTTCGCCAAGGCCTTGTTCGGATCGTTCGGGTCGCCTTCGGCGGCGCCCTTCGCGGCGGCTCCGGCCGCCCGCTGCCCGGTGAGCGGATTGAGCTTGTTGAGCTTGACCTGTCCGCCCAGGAGCGACGCGTCGCCGTAGGGGTTCTTCCCCTGGCCGTCCACGCCGCGGTCGATGGCCGCCTGCTCCGCGAGGATGTCGGCGACGTTCTGCGGTTGCTGGGCCGCCGCGGCGACCCGGGGGTCCGAATCGAGGGTCGCGACCTCCTCCGGCGTGAGCACGGCCAGGTCGTCGGGCAGTTCGCCCTCCGCCACCGGTTGCAGCGCCGTCGGCCCGGACGTGGGCTGAGGCGGGTCGCCCAGAAGCTCACCGCCGTCCAGAGGCCGCGGTGAGATCTCGGAGCCCTTCCCGGGGCTGCTGTCCTCGTCCATCCAGGGCATTAGCCGCTACCTCGGTTCCGCTACCCTTGCTCAGCTCTACGCTCACCCCCCGGACGCGGGAGACGATCGACCATGACCGTCCGCCGATTCGCGGTGAGGGCAACGGACGGCCGTATACGGGCGCGAGTGCGCGCTAGCCCGCCCGCAAGGCGTATCCGCGCTCGTCCGGCTCCACGAGCAGTTGCACGACCTCCGGCCGCGCCCCGCCCGGACGGGTGATCGTCGCGCTGAACAGGTACTGGCTGTTGCCCGTCCTCGTGGGGTCCGCGACGGTGATCCCCTGCACCGCCGAGCCCGGTGCCATGCCCTTCTTGGCCGGAGACGGCCGCGCCGCGCCGATGAAGGGGATGCCCTTCCAGTTCCCGGACACCGTGGCCGAGGCCGCGGCCGTGGCCAGGTTGAGGGCGCCCGCCGGGACGACCGTCGTGCCTCCGCCCGTCACCGGGACCTTGGCGGCGGCGGTCGCGGTGAAGTCGTTGGCGGAGGCCCCGGTCGGAAGCACCTGCGAAGGGGAAGCGGAGGTGCTGGGCGTCTCACCGGGGCTCGGCGACTCGGTGAGGGTCCGGGGGTCGAGCGTCTGGACCTGGTAGCTCGGCGCCTGCCTCCCGGCGGTGGGGGCGCCGGAGGAGTCGCCGCGGTCGAGGACGGCGCTGACCGCCAGCATCAGGACGATGCCGCCGACGCCCGCCCACACCGCGATGTTCCACCATTCGGGCAGCTCGGTGTCCTGGAACAGGCGCCGCCGCCGGAAGCCCTGGCGGGCGTAGTCGGTCATCTTCGGCATGCCTCTGACCGTCGCCGGCGCGGGTGTCCGGGCAACCGGCCGGCGGTGATGTGTCGCGAATCGTTATGGCGTCCGGGGCGCGACCGCGCACGGTTCCTGGCATGAGCGAGGAGGACGACCGCGTCAGGGGGCCGGCGATGCTGGCCGCGACCAACATGCTGAAGCCGCCGCCCGCGGTGATCGGCAGCGTGAACAAGGACATCACGCTGCCCCGTACGGTCAGGCTGACCACGCTCATCGCGGTGCTCATCGGAGCGGCGGCGGGCTTCCTGTTCGCCTTCCTGGTCTTCGGCCCGGGACTGAACGCGCTGATGTACGGACCGGTGCTCGGCGGAGCGGCCGGCTGGGCGACCGTCAACCTCTCCCCGCTGCGCGGGGAGTCGCTGGCGACCTGGCTGGGGCTGCAGATCAACGGGACGCGCAACCGCAGGCTCGTCGTGGACGACCGGCCCGTCCGGCTGTACATCGGCATCGCGCCGCTGCGCCGCACGGCCGCGGGCACGGTCCGCATGCTCCCCGGCGGCGTTCCGGTGGACGCCGTCCGCTGGGACCCGCGCGGTTACCCGCTGCAGGAGATCCCCGGGGCGGACAGGCTGCGGGCGCCGCGCCGCAAGGGCCGAGCGCTGAAGGCCTCCACCCAGCTGTCCAGTGGGCGCGGTGGCGGCAAGCGCCGCGGGTGAGCCGACAGGTACTTGCGCATCCGGGTGAGGGCCGCACGGTCCTGGCTGCAGCGTGACAAATAGAGGAGGGACAATGCCGGAACAGTCACCCACTCGTTTCACCATGGTGCCCGCCCGGCGTTCCAGTGAGCCGACCGCTCGCAGACGGGCGCGGAGGATTCTGGCCGTGCTCTTCCTCGCCGCCGGGCTGAGCATCGTGGCCGTGGTCATCGCCATTTCCAAGGGGAGCGGCGAGACGGACCTGAGTTCGGTCGACCCGAAGGGCCGCGACCTGGCGTACACCGCGGCGGTCAACTTCCTGACCGGCAGGCAGCAGGACGTGCCCCACGCGGAGTCCTTCGACCCGCAGGCGGCGCTGGCGCAAGGCACCGGCGGGACAGAGGCGACCCCGCTCGACTACCGGGCGTTGAACTGGGTCGGATTCACCCCCCAGCATTTCGGGACGAAGGACCTCGGTTTCACCGAGTTCGAAGTCCACCACTTCCTCGTCGTGATGAACGATTCGGGGGCGGGGACCTCGCCGGCTCCCTCCCCGGCGTCCACCGGCACGCCGCCCGCGTCTCCGGCCGGCAGGACGCCCGCGTCTCCGACCGGCGGGGCGCCCCAGGCGGGTGTGCCCACCCCGGGTGCGTCCACCCCGGGCGCGCCGACCCCGGGCGCGACGGGCGCCACCCCGCAGGGCGCTCCCACGACGAGTCCGGGGCCGGAGGCCGGGAGCAGTGAGTCCCCGTCGGTGAACTCGCACGTGCTCCAGCTGGACGTGACGGTGCTGCTCGACCCCTCAGGGCCCCGGCTGGCCGCCGCACCCGCCTTTTCGGTCTGGAAGAACGGGGCCGGCAAGCCGAAGGGAACCGGCGACTACACCAATTACAACGGACTGACCACACAGGTCAGCACCGAGTCCAAAAACCAGATTCTGCGGTGGGCCGCGGCCTATGCAACAGGCGATTCGGCGGGACTGCTCGCCGTTACCGGCGACCAGGACCCCTCCCACCGGTACGAGGGCCTGTCCGGGTTCCGCCTGGCGGACTCGCCCCAGGCCGTGCAGATCCTCTCGGCGATCAAGACGCTCGACGACCAGCTCGTCGTCCGGGTGCGGATCATGCTTGCCAGAGCGGACCAGCCCGGGACGGTTCCTGGAAAGAAGACCGTTCAACCATTCACTAGCTTCGCTGACTTCGATCTGCTGGTGGGAGCCAGCGGAGCGCAACCACCAGTGCTCGCGTGGGGTCCTGCCGGTTCCGCGGCGGATATGGAGCCCTACAGCAACGCACTGCAGAACTGACCGGGGCCTTACAACCTGGAGGGAATGAGAATGTCAGTTCCTGGTTTGTACATACTTGCGGGACCAGATCTTGGAACCAAGGGTAGCGACAGCTTTTTCGATTCGCCCGCGGGCAAGGCGCTCGTCGCCATCTGCGGCGCGATCGCGGTCGTCATCGTGGTGATCGGCATCCTCCGGATGGTCAACGGGATCGGCCGTGGACGTCCGGGTGAGGCCTTCAAGTCGCTCATGTTCGCTCTGCTCATCGGCGGAATGCTGTTCAACCTCGGTATCACCGTCAAGGGCGTCAACATGATGAGCGGCCTCGTCGTGAAGATCTTCGACAGCGTCAACAGCGTCGCCAATAGCGGCGGTTGACGCAGGCACCTCAGCGTAAGGAGTGACGATGGCGGACTCGAGGGGCAGGCCGGACGACAGACCCACGGACCTGGTCGGTGGTGGTTATGTCTTCCCCACCGTGGTCCTGCTGGTGTTCGCGGTCATCCTGGCCGTGCTCATCCCGGCTCTCTGCGCCTGGGTCCTGCTCATCCCGCTGCGCCGTTTCCTCGCCCGGCGGGACTGGGCCATCGTCACGCTGGCCGGTGTGGTGGGGCTCGCCCTGCGGGCCAAGGAGAACGCGTACGCCTACGGTTACTGGCTGGCCAGCTTCGCCGACTTCGGCCCGGGGGAGCCCGGGAAGGTGCCCGTCACCGTGCTGCTGTCGCTGACCGCGGTGCTCGCGGGGCTCTTCGGCCTGATCGTCGGCAGGGCCCGCGGGTCGGTGATCATGGGGCTGTCGTCCTTCCTGCGCAAGAAGAAGAAGTTCGTCGACCTGTTCGACGGCACCTGGTTCCGGCAGAAGGAGCTCGTCGACGACCCGATCACTCCTCGGGACGGCCGGCGGGAGATGCTGAAGAAGCGGGTGGCCACCCGGGTGACCGTGGCCGACATCCCGGCGGTGCACGGCCCCTACGCCACGGAGAAGGCCAGGAAGACGCCGATCAAGGCCAAGACGATCCCCCTGGGGCTCGGGGCCAACGACCGGCCGGTGTTTCTGAGCACCCAGGAGATGGGCATGCACGGCGCCGTGGTCGGCTCCACCGGCAGCGGCAAGACCGTCACGCTGATGTGGATCATCGGGGCGGCGCTCGACATGGGCTTCGACGTCACCGTCCTCGACATGAAGGAGGACACCGAGCCGGGCGGCCTGCGCGACTTCCTGCGCGCCTACGCGCAGGCGCACCGCATGCCGATGCAGGAGATCGCCCTCGGCGACGAGCAGCCGGCCTTCTGGTTCAACGCCCTCGCGGGCATGTCCGCCGACGAGGCGTTCGACACCATCATGACGATGGTCGAGTTCGACGACGCCTACTGGCAGGCGCTGAACCGCAAGGTCCTCCAGCAGGTCGTCCAGATGCTGCACGAGGCCGCCGAGGTCGCGCCGGACCGTTTCGCGCCGCCCAACATGCTCGAGATCGGCAAGATCATGGAGCACGGCGAGAACATGAAGGGCGCGGTCAAGGAGCAGGTCCTCGCGATCGACGGGGTCCGTGGCTTCGGCCACTGCACCGAGCGCTACACCAACGTGCTCCGGCCGTCCCGCGACGAGGGGGTCTCGGCGGCGAGCTTCGGCACCAAGCTGACGGGCCTGTACGACTCGGGCGCGGGCCGCCGCATCCTGGTTCCCGGGCAGGACCGCCAGATGATCGACGTCCGGCGGGAGGGGCTCACCTACATCGGGCTCAACTCCCTCGGCCAGCCCGACATGGCGAAGATCCTGTCCTCCTCGGCGCTGCAGCGGCTGTCGGTGTACGCCGCGCAGCGGATCCAGGGCCGCGCCCCCAAGGACAAGCCGCGGCTCATCGTGGTGGACGAGGCGAACTTCATCGATCGCGAGATCGCCATGAACATGCTGTCCAGGGTCCGGTCCGCGCTGTTCAACATGATCCTCTGCACCCAGGGGCCGACGGACTGGATCGACAAGGACGGCGACGACTGGTCGCGCCTCACCCAGAACATCAACTGGCTGATCGCCATGGCCCAGTCGTCCCCGGAGGCCGCGGAGAAGTGCGCGGACTTCCTCGGCATGCGCGACAACAACAAGTTCAGCGAGCGCGTCGGCCAGGACGGCCACACCCAGAACCTGCAGGCCATGGGGGAGGAGCAGTACATCGTCTTCCCGAAGGAGCTGCGCGCCCTCGGCACCGGTGAGGGGTACCTGCGGGTCAACAAGCCGGCCAGCAGGGTCGAGTACGTGATCATTCCGATGCGGAAGCAGGAGCTGGACCGCTACCAGCCGCCCGCGCCGCACGGCGTGCCGGTCACGATGCCGCTGGGCGGCCCGCAGGGGACGAGGGGAACGGTGTGAGGCCGCCGCGGCGCCGTCCTAAGGACGAGGCGCGCCCGAAGGGCGAGGAGCGGCCGAAGGAGAAGGCGCGGCCGGACGACGAGGCGCGGGAACGGCGGATCGACCCTCTGGCGGTCGCCCTGGAGTCCTCGATCATCGTGCTGCTCGGCTTCGTCCTCGCGGGCCTCTCGATCGGGCTGCTCATCCTCCAGGCCGGGGACGTCGTCACGTTCGACGTGGGGGACGTGGTCACCGCCGGTGCGGCGGGCGTCGCCGCCGCCGCGGTGGTCCGGCTGAACGTGCGGCTCCACCGGCGCTGGAAGAAGACGATCGGCAGGTTCACCGCCGCCGCCGCGCTGTGCGCCCTCGCCGGGGCCGCGGGAGCCCTCGTGGTGCTGGTGCCGAGCGAGTGCCCGGGCGGGCTCTTCAGCACGGGCCGGTGCGGGGTGCGCGAGGCGGCCGCCTGGGGGCAGGTGGCCGGGCTGGCCTCGGTGCTGAACTTCATGATCGCCGGCATGGCGCTGGCGGTCTGGCGGCTCGTCCGGCGGCTCGCCCGGGAGGTCCGGGACGTGGTCCGCGACGGGTCGGAGCAGGGCGTCGCCTGGTTCAGGGCGCTGAAGAACGTCCGGAAGCGCCGGGGCGGCGCGCGCGAGGCCGGCGGGGAGGCGCGCGGCGCGCAGGACTCCAAGGGCCGCCCCACGCCGCGCCGTGCGGACGCCGAACAGGCCCGCCGCAAACGGCTCCGCGCGCGGGCCTGAGCCGCGGCCCCGGAGTGAGCGTCCAAGGGAGATCCATGTACGAGGTCGGACGGGCCGGAGACTTCGTCTCCCGGCAGATGTGGCGCCACCGGACCCGGGGGTCTCTCTACGCCGCCGGGGCCGCCACGCTGGCTCTCACGGCCGCGGGCGCCCTTCTGGGGGCGCTGCTCCTGGACGGCGGTGCGCTGAGAGTGTCGGCGGCGGTCGCCGGGGTGGCCGCGGCGGCGGGATGCGGGTACGCGTGGATCCGCGCAACGCGGGCCCTGGGGCAGGCCCGGCGGTCGGCCGTGGGCGCGCGGTCCGAGCGCGAGGTGCGCGCGGCCGTCCGGCGCACGGACTCGGTCGCGGCGGCCTACGGGCTCGTCCTCGGCTCCCGCGGCGGCGACTGCGACACGGTGGTCTTCACCCGCGGCTGCGGGGCCGCGGCCATCGAGGTGAAGACGGGCCACGGCCGGGTCTCCGCCGAGGGCGGCACCATGCGGGTCGGCAAGCGCGTGCTGCACGGCGACCCCGTCCGGCAGGCGGCGAACCAGGCGCGGAGGCTGTCCCGCAAGCTGGGCGGCAGGACGGTCCTGGCGGTCGTGTGCGTGCCGGGAATGCGGAATCGGCCGTTCACCACTGCCGACGGCGTGTGGGTGTGCTCCGCACGGGACCTGCAAGCGGTCCTGGACCGTGCTCCGCGCGTCTTCGGCGCGGCGGAGGAAGCGCGGGAGACGATGCGGGGCCTCTGGCATGCGGCCCCGGCCTGACCGGCTACGGCACTTCCGGACGCCACATCAGCGAGGCGACGACCAGCAGGACGCTCATGCAGGTGATGACGAGGGTGATGAGCGTGGGCATGAGGTCGACGCCGCCGAGCCCCGGCAGCCGGCCGGACCGCGAGCGGCGGACCGCGCCTGCGGCTTCGTCCGGCGCCTCGTCCGGGAGGACGTCGTCGGTGTGCTCTTCGAAGAACCAGCCGCTCTGCGGGGTGCCGGCGGCGCCGTTCTGGTCGGCGGCCGGCGCCCAGCCCGCGGCGGGCTCCGGTTGGTACGCGCCCCCGGCCGTGGGGAAGCCGTGAGGCGGCGCCGCGGGCACCGCACCGGGCGCGCTGGCGGGCGGGTAGCCGACGCCGGGGGCGGCGGTGTGCGGGGCGCTCGCCGGGGCGCCGAAGGGCGACCCGGGCGGCGTACCCGGCGGCACGCCATGGTTCGGCGGCGCACTGGGAGTCGGCGCGCTGGGAGCCGGGGCGACGCCGTAGTTCGGGGCAACGCCGTGCTGAGCGTTCGGCGGGAAGTTCTGCTGGGGGCTTTGCGGGAGGCTTTGCTGGGGGCGCGGCGGGATGTTCTGCGGCGCGCTTGGCGGAACGCTCTGCTGGGGGCGCGGCGGGATGTTCTGCGGCGGGCTTGGCGGAACGTTGTTCTGGGAGCGCGGCGGGACGTTCTGCTGGGGGCTCGGCGGGACGTTCTGCTGGGAGCGCGGCGGGACGCTTTGCTGGGAGCGCGGCGGGTTCGTCGACGGGGCGGGACGGGTGTTCCGCTTTCCGGAGGGGGCTTTGGAACCGGCGGCCTTCGCGCCGGTTCCGCCGGGCGCCGCGCTGGGCGCGGAGGAGCCGGGCGCGGAGTTGGGACCGCTCCAGTCTCCGCCGGGGGCCTCGGTGGGCGCCCCCGGGGCGGCGCTCCAGGAGTCCCAGGTCCCGAGCGAGGCCCAGGGGTCGCTCTGCGCGGGCTCCGCGTCGCGCCGCGGCTGCTCGGACTCGGGGGCGGCGGACTTCCCGCCGGCCGCCGGCGGGGCCGCGGCGGGTTCCTCGGCGGCGTCCGCGGTGTCATCGATGATGACCCACGAGGACGCCTCCCCGGCGCCGCCGGCCGCTCCCGCGCCGGGGCCGCCCGCGTGCTCCCGTCCGTCGTTCATCCTGCCCGTCCTTCGATCCTCCGGGCGCCCTCGGGCGTCTCGACGACGGGCTGGAGCAGCTTGGCCAGCGCCTTCTGCTGGATCTGCCGCACCCCTTCGCGGGACAGCCCGAGTCGTTCGCCGATGACGCGCAACGCCTGCTCCGGCTCGCCGTCCAGTCCGAACCGGCGCGTCAGTACGTACCGTTCGCGGGGGTCGAGCAACGGCAAGCCGCGGCTGCTGAGGGCGCGCAGGTCGAAGCGGAGCATCACCTCGTCCTCGATGCTCGGGGACGCGTCGGGCAGCCGGTCCTCCCACGCGACGTCGTCCTCGCCCGGACCGCCCGCGACCGTGTGCAGGCTGTCCAGCCGGGGGGCGTCGAGCACGCGGCGCACCTGGGCCTCGGTCACGCCCGCGCGGCGGGCGATGTCGGCGTGGTCGAGCGGGGCGTCCGGCCCGGCCTCCTCCAGGAACGCCCGCTCGGCGGCCAGGATGGCCGGGCGCTTCTCGAAGTCCCCGGGATTGAGGTTGGGGTGGTCGGCGTCCCGCACCGCGCGCAGCACCTCCCGCTGGATGGGCTTGAACGCCCAGCTGGCGAAGGGGCCGCGGTTGGGGTCGTAGGAGGCGATCGCCCAGAGGAGCCCGACCTTGCCGGCGCTCTCGAAGTCCTCGATGTGCTCGCTGGACTTCGACGTGAACATCGTGACGTACCGGCGCACGAGGCCGAAGTTCGCGATCATGATTTCCAGCGTGAGGTCGTCGAACTCACGCTCGACCCGCCGTAGCACCAGTTCCGAGAGCATGTCGATCTCGCCGGAGTCGGCCCGCGCACGCAGCGCGGCGAGGCGCTCCTGGAGTTCGTGGCGACGGGCGAAGAGCTCGTCGTTGCGGGTACGGAACTCGTCGGCGGTGGGGCGCTCACCACGCCCTGGCTGCTCGCTGTCCATCCGTCTCCCTCGGCTAGTCGGGAATGCGAGGCTGGAGTTGTAGCTATGCACGTTCGATGCCGAACGGACCGGGAACGGTCGGAACTGAAACAGATCGTTGATACGTTCGCAGGCCGTTCGGACGGTCGCGAGACACTTGCTCGGCCGCTGAAAACGCGCGCTCGGCCGGGCGCCGGCGGAAGATCGCAGTTGAGCGCATCGCGGGGAGGCGCGCGACAGTCCGGAGAGGGATCCCCCCGACAAGTTCGTTGACAGAAAATTGACCTTCTATGGATCAGCTGTTGCCCCGCTGATGGTCGTTTGGTGTACACGCGGTGTGCCGGCAGCGGGAACGCCGAACCAGTTCCCCGCGTCGGGTTGCGGATTCCGGAACCGACGGACTCTAGAGGGCAGGGGGCAGGCGCTTAGGCTGCGGTAGGAACAGGCGAGGCCACGGGCCTCGTCTGCCAACGAAAGGAAGAACGACGGTGCAAACGATCCTCAGCGATCTCGGTCTCGAATCTCCGCTCGTCGGGACGACGGTGACCGCACACATCAGGTCGAGCGGCCCGGACGGGTTCCGCTGCGCCGTCTATGACGTCGCGACCGGGGAGGCCCGCGACGCCCTGCTGCCGCGCGCCGACGCCTTCGACCTGCCCGAGGGGGCCGCCCCGCCCGAACTGGCGGCGGGCAGCAAGGTCATCGCGCTGGTCGTCGGCGTCACCGCCGGCGCGGACCCGGGCTCCGAGCGGCTCATGCTCTCGGTCACGGCGCCCGAGCTCGTCGAGCGCCTGCTGGCGGGGTTCGTCGACGAACTGCTCAACGGCAAGGTCGTCATCAAGGCCATCGCCCGGGTCGCCGGGACCAAGACGAAGATCGCCGTGGCGCCCACCGTCACCGGCGTCGACGCGCGGGGAGCCTGCATCGGCCGCGGCGCGAGCCGGCTGAAGGGCGCCCAGAACCTGCTGAACCACGGCTACGGCAGGGAGCGCCTGGAGATCATCGAGTACGCCAAGGACCCGGCCGCCTTCCTGGTGAACGCCATGAACCCGGTGCAGGTCACCGACGCGCTCGCCGAGCGCGGGAACGCGATCGTCGCCGTCGAGGAGCACCAGCTCTCCGGCGGCATCGGCGAGGGCGGCCTGAACGCCCAGCTCGCCGGGCGGCTGACCGGCCACTACGTGCGGGTCGTCAAGACCGGCACCGACCTTCGCGAGGCGCTCGACCAGCTCGTGGCCGACAAGGCCGCCGCGGAGAAGGGCTGAGGCGACCGCCGTGGTCCCGGTGGTCGTGCACGCCCGGGCGGGGGTCCCGCCCTGCGGCGTAGAGGATCTGAGCGGCCCGGCCGGGGGGACCCTGGACCGGGAGACGCTCGTCGCGGCCGGCCAGGCGCTGACCTGGCGGTCGGTCTTCACCAGCGGCTCGCTCACCGCGATCCCGCTGACCCCGGCGTCCGCGGTGATCATCGGGCACGACGGGGAGACGCCGCCGGAGCTGTGGCACGACCGGTTCACCCGGGGGTTCGCCCACCGGATGGCGGGCGAGCTCACCATCGCCTCGGTCACCGCGGGGCTGCTCGGCGAGACGGTCTCCGGGAACCGGGACGAGGACGCGAAGCTGCTCGGCTCGGCGATCGACGGGCTCGCCCGGCTGCTCACCGACCTGGAGGAGGCGTGCTCGCCCGGCGAGAAGGCGGACCGGATCGTGGCCGACACCGTCCGGACCCACTCCGCCCTGCTGGGCGCGCTCGCCCACCAGCAGGTCTCGGCCCGCGACCAGGGCGACTTCATCGTCCACACGGTGCGGTCGGTCGCCCGGCACCTGACCCGGTCGGACCTGGAGTCGATGCGGGCCCGGATCGGGCTGCCGTGGCCGGCCCGCGTGACCAGCGGTGTCGGCGATCAGCTGGGGCTGGCCCGGTGGCGGGCCACCATGCAGTCCGACGGCGACCAGATGTGGTGCCGGCTCGAAGCGCAGAACGTCCTGGTCACCGAGCTGTGGCTGCGGAATCCTCAGGAGCCGCCGGAATGAGGTACCCGAATCCCGTCCGGGTCACGATCACGCCGTCGCCGAGCTTGCGGCGCAGCCGGGACACGTGCTCGGCCAGCGTCCGGGAGACGCCCCGGTCGGTGCCCCACACGTGCAGCATGATCTCCTCCTTCGAGACCGCCCGGCCGCGGTTCACCGCCAGGAACTCCAGGACGGCGTACTCCATGGGGGCCAGCCGCACCTCCGCTCCCTCCCGGAACACCTGCCGGGCGGTGAAGTCGACCCGGACCGGCGGGATGTCGAGGAGGTCGCCGCGGGTCTCGCCGGCGTGCCGGGCGATGGTGCCCGCGCTGCGCCGGAGCAGCGCCTGGATCCGGGCGATGAGCACTTCCGGGTGGAAGGGCTTGACGACGTAGTCGTCCGCGCCCAGCCGCAGCCCGAGCGCCTGCTCGTGCGGCTCGGAGCGGGCGGTCAGCAGGATGATCGGCGTGGTGTTCCCCTGGTCGCGCAGCTGGTCGATCAGGGACAGCCCGTCGATGTCGGGGAGGTTGATGTCCAGCAGTGCGAGGTCGATGTCCCCCCGGCGCAGCGCCAGCCGGGCCAGCTCGCCGTTGGCCACCGACTCGACCTGGTAGTGGCGCTTGCGCAGCAGTCCCGACACGAGCTTCACGAGACGCGCATCATCATCTACCACCAGGATCCGCGCCATGGCGCCATGATAACGGGGGTGCGACAGCCATCCGGAGTGGCAGGAAACAGGCCGAGGTGCCGGCAGGGCGCCGTGTGCTGTACGGCGTGGTCGCTGCCGTCGTCGTCCTGAGCGTCTTCGGGATGAGCGGTTCGCCGTACAACCGGGTCGGTCCCGGGCCGGCGATCCAGATCGGCCGCCCGGAGGGCGGGTCCTGGTCGGTCCTGACGGCCCGCGTGCAGCGCAGCAACTGGTTCCAGTGGGGGAAGGCCGAACTCACCGGGGAACGCCTGGTCCGGGACGCGGGGCCGGGCCGCGGCGCCGGCGCCGCTCCGGCGCCGGGCGCCGACGCGATGAGCACCGCGCAGACGCATGCCGCGCTGGTCGCCGCCCAGCTCGCCGCCGGGCGGGCACCGGTGAGCGCCGCCGGCCTGCAGGTGAGCGCGGTCGGCGGGGCGGCCGCCGGAAGCGGCCTGCGCCCCGGCGACGTCCTCCTGGCGGCGGGCACCGCCGACGGTCTGACCCCGCTGCGCGCACCGGCCGACCTGGAGACGGCGGTCGCCGGGCGCGCCACCGTGCACGTGCTCGTCGTCCCGCACCTGTCCGGCGACGCGTGGGGCAGCGCCGAGGTCCGGCGGATCCCCGTCGGCCGGCTCGCCGGGACGGTGGCAGGCCCCACCGTCTCGGTCACCGCCTACCCCCTCGGCCCGGTGGAGGGGCCGTCGGCGGGGCTCATCCTGGCGCTGGCCCGCCTCGACGCGCTCACCCCGGGCGACCTGACCGGCGGGCGCCGCGTCGCCGGGACCGGCGCGATCGGACTCGGCGGGACCGTGACCGGCGTCGGCGACGTCCCCGAGAAGGTGCGCGCGGCGGTCGAGGCGCGCATGGACGTGTTCCTCGTGCCGATCTGGCAGCGGTCCGCCGCGGTCGCGGCGGCCGAGGGCACCCGCCTGCGGGTCGTGCCGGTCCGCACGGTGTCGGAGGCCGTCGAGCGGCTCTGCGCCGACGGAGGCCGCGCTCCGATCTGCTGAAGCCCGGCTTGCCGGGACGGCGGAGGCGGGACCGCTCAGGGGCGGCGGAGGTGGGGCAGCAGCGCGGCGAGCACGCGCCGGTCGACGACGGGGTCGCTCTCCCCGAGCCAGGCCGCGATCCGCTCGCTGACCTGCTCCAGGGAGCCCGCGAGCAGGTCGCCGTACTCGGGCTCGGGGAACCGTGCCTGGGACGACCGCACGGGATCGTCCGGAAGCACGGCGACGAACCCGCGCACCCGCACGCGGCGCGGCACCACCTTGCGGATCTCCTTCACCGCGGCGCCGATGCCGGTGTCGCCGCCGGGGAACGGGCGCCCGATGGCCGTGAGCGCGCCCTTGCCCGTCCAGGCGTAGGCCCCGGCGGGCCAGCGGCGGGCCATGACGACGGCGAGCCGGTCGCCCCGCAGCACGACGTGCTCGACATAGTGCACCGCCTGCCCGGACGGCCGCGGCGCCGTGAGCGCGTGCACGATCCGGACCCCGTCGAGCCGGGCGAGCCGCTCCAGCCCGGCGGCGCTCTCCCGCGCCACCACCTGCCGGGAGAGGTCGTGGTCGAGCCCCGCCCCGGGCACGTTGAAGATCTGGTAGTCGAGCGACTCGGGGGCGATCAGCCGGTCCAGCTCGCGGCCCTTCCGGACGAGGTGCGGCGCCGCGGCCAGTCCCGCGCCCCCCACGGCGAGCCCCAGCAGCACGCCGCAGAGCGTCCAGAAGGCGCCGCCCTTCGTCTCGGCGGCGGCGAGCACGGCGCCCCCGGCGAACGTCAGCACGCACACGGCCCAGAGCCAGGACAGGGACCGCAGCGTGGGCTCCAGCGCGATGAGCGGCATGGCGACCACGGGGAAGGCCACCAGGAGGAGGAACCCGAGCGGAAGCCCCGCGGGCCACAGCGCGAACACCGCGACCAGGAACACCACCGTCCATGCGGCGACGGCCGCCACCCGGTACCAGTGGGAGCCGAACCGGGGGCGGACGCGCGGGGCGGAACCGGGCGGGGGCGCCTGCGGCTTCGTGAAGGAGGGACCGGGCGGCGGGGTGCCGGAAGGGCCTCCGGATCCCGCGCCTTCCCGCCGTCCCCCGCTCTCCGCCCCCGGCCTCGGACCTGGCCCCGGCCGCGGCTCGGGATCGGGGGCCGGGTCGGGTTCCGGCCGGGAGGGAGGCGGCTCGGGCGGGGCCGTCCGGCCGCGAGCGTCGTACGCGGCGCGGGACGCCGGGTCCTTCAACGTGTCGTACGCCGTCTTGACCAGCCGGAACAGGCCGGAGGTGCCGCTGGCGTCGGGATGCACCGCGCGCATCGCCCTGCGGTACGCCCGCGTGATCTCCTCCGGCGTCGCGGTCCGCTCCACGCCGAGGAGTTCGTAGTAGTCCGGCTGATCGCTTCTCATCGCATCCCACTCGTCATCGGTCGTCCCTCCCGACCGTCCGCTGTTCCCGCCCCGCGGCTGGCCGGGAGCCGGCGGTGAGCGAAGACGGGCGGGGAGAACGGCTCCTCCCCGCCCGGCTCACTGGGTGCGCCTCGCAGCGCGCGGTCAGTCCTCCGCCGCGGGGACCGCCCAGAGGGTGATCATCGTGGCGGCGAACGTGGCGACCCCCGCGATGACGCAGGGGATGACGACCTGCCAGGCCGGGAACGTGGTCAGGGCCATGGCGCCCACGCCCGTCAGGCTGAAGGAGGCGGTGAAGAGGCCCCCGATCGCCGCGCCGAGCACGGGGTGGTGATACCCGCGCCACGTCCGGCGCAGGGACTGGACCGTCTGCGCGGTCCCGATGTAGAGCAGGATCACGCAGACGATGAACGGCACGACCACCGCGTCGAACGCCCACAGCAGCAGGAACACGGCCACGGTGGGGTAGAACGCGAGACGGAGGATCTCCTTGCGGTAGTTCGTCCAGCTCGCGAGGAGTTCGATCTCCTTGACCCGCGGGACGTCCGCGCGCTCGCGGAGCCACGGGAGGCGCAGCGCCAGCAGGAAGAGCAGGGCGGTGACGCCGGTCGCCGCCGTGATCACGCTGAAGGCGATGTGCACGCCCTGGAGGGTCCGCCCCGTGGGGACGTGGAGCACGGTCGCCGCGACGAAGACCCACGCCAGTGCGGCCGACAGGACCCGGGCCCTACGTGCCCGGGTTGATTCGGTTTTGGACATTCTGTTCTCGCTTTCCGTTGAGACGGGATCTGCCGGTCCCGAGGACTCGGCAGGCAATGACGACCGTGCGAAGTGGACGGGAAACGGCAACCGCCCCCACGAGGGGGCCGACCACGCGGCCGGAAAACGGAATGCCCCGGTGGGAACGGCGTCAGCCGTCCCCACCGGGGCACCGGTGTGCTCACTTCCTCCGGCAGGAGGAAGCGTGGGTGCCTCCGGTGAAACGGCCGTGGCCGCTCCACCGGAGACGGTGGTTCCCTTCGGTGGCCGCTAGGCGACTACCGCAGGTAGCTCTCCGGGAGCAGGTCGACCGGGTCGACCCACATCCCGTGGTAGAGCCCCGAGATGCCGAGCCGGTCGTTGACCGACACGACACGTCCCGGGTCACTGCGGTACATGACGGCCCCCTGCTCGAGGGGGACGAAGTGCGAGAAGGGGTAGACGGCGAACGAACCGCCGCGGAACGTGAGCTTGCCGTGCTCGGTGAGGACCCTGGTCCACTCCTGCACGAAGTGCTCGATGGTCTGTTCCACGTAGTCGTTGACCGACATGACGGCGCCCACCAGCATCTGCCGGAGCACCGCCACCACGTAGGAGGCTCCGCACAGTTCCTGGACCGTGCGGAGTTCCGGTTCGAGGTACTTGCCCGCGAACTTGACCTTCGTCCGGAGTTCCGGGTCGAGGATCAGGTTCCAGAGTTCGTCCCCCGAGTTCCGCATCGTGTCCACCAGGACCTGGAGGCTCGGGGCGTGGCGCCCCGGCTTCATGCCCACCAGGACCTCGTCGAGCGGTGCGAGTTCGTCACGGTCGACGATGTCCGCCGGGTCGAACCGGTCACCCTGGACCTCCCGAAGGATCTCCATGGTGCGGTCGCTTCCCTGTCGGCATCGCCTGGTGGCTTCCTCGCACCACCGCTGATAGGCCCTGGCCGAGGTCTGCTCCTGCTGCATGGCCGGGAGCAGGTAGGTCCAGTAGGCCCTCTGCGGCACGTCGATCACCTTGGGGCACCGGAGGTTCTCCGGTGCGTGCGCCATCACGTTTCCGGCGAAGGTGGCCGCCAGGCGCGCGAGGTTCTCCTCGTAGAAGGAGAGCTCCCGGACGAATCCGGCCGAGGTGATGAACTCGCCCACGTTCCCTTCCGCGCCGTGAGAGCCGAGCTGGAACGAGGTCCGCCGGCCTTCCGGGTCGGTAGAGATGGTGGCCCTGCTGCTGCCGTTGCAGCCACCCATGACGACGGACACGATCTCCGGCCTGTCGGCCAGGGCCTTGTCCGGTTCGCCGAGGATGAGCACGTGGTCGAAGGCGTTGCCGAGCTTGAAGCCGGCGTAGGCCCCCTGCACGTACGCGGAGCCGTCCTTCCTGAACCGGAGTTCGTAGACGACGCTCTCGTCCGCGACGGTGCCCGGGTCGACCGTCAGCTGGAGACCCCTCACGAGGTCCCCGACCTTCCGGCCGGCCTTGGTCGTGATCTTGCCCGCGCCGAAGTCCAGGTGCCCGAGAGCACCCTTCACCGGCTCGGGCGACCACAACCAGTTCGGCGTGATCAGGGCGCGCTCCCGTCCGAGGTGGACGGGGGTGATGCGGGACGAGTCGGGCCCGTCGGGGTCCGACTCTGTTGCCCAGCGGATGAGACCGCCGGAGTCCGGGCGTGCCATATGGCACACCTCCTTTTGGGTTGTACTGCGCCCGGGACTGAGTCCGGACGGCGCGGCTCGGAAGCCACTCACGTGGTTGAGCCACGCACAGTTGACTGTGCTGGTCGAACACGGATCGGCAAGTGAAAATCGAAATGACGGCCGTGTAACCGAGGTAACAGAAGATCGGTGACCTGGAGAGACGGGAAGAGGCGGGAACGGAGCAGTGCTCCGTTCCCGCCTCAGGGGTGGCAGGCGGCCGTCAGACGGCCGCCTGCCCACTTCAGGCGGAGAGGTCGCCCTTCCCGCCGCGGTCGCGGCGCCGCAGGACCGCCATCACGGCGGTCGCTCGACGTCGCGACCAGGTGACCAGCGGGGCCAGCGGCTTGCCGCCGACCTCGAGCTGGTAGAAGCAGCCTGCCCCCGCCGCGGTGACGAGGATGGCGCCGATGGCGTCCAGGCGGGTCGGGGAGTGCCCGAGCACCACCCAGTCCAGCGTCAGGGCCACCGTCGGCTCCACGGCGGTCAGAACCGAGAACGTGGCGGCCTTCATGAGGCGCCGCCCGAAGATCAGGTTCTGTCCGACCTGGGCGACGAACCCCGTCAGCAGCCCGGACAGGAAGGTGAGGCCGACCACCCGCCAGCTGTGCCAGTCGGGGCCGGGCGTGATGCCCGGAACCGTCCGGCCGAGCGCGGCGGACGCGGTGATCACGATCGCCGTCAGCGCGGCCAGCGCGGCCGTCGACCGCATCATGGACTCGGCGATCGCGACGTTGACGCGGTCGCCGAGCGCCTTCCCTAGCCGGTCGTAGGTGAGGAGGAAGTTGCCGTAGCACGCCGCGGCCCCGAGTGCGAACAGCACACCCAGGAAGTCGGCGTGCCCCTCCCAGGGACGGGTCACGAGCAGCATCCCGGGCGTCGCCAGGGGGAGCCACAGCAGACCCGAGAGCCTGCGGGGGCTGTCGGTCGCCATCTTCCAGATCGCCACCGCCAGCGGACCGGTCCACATGAGCGCGACGACGGTCCCCAGCGCCTCCAGCCGCTGGAGGGACAGCAGCGTGAGCGGGATCACGAAGGTGTTGCTGACCGCCATGCGGTTGATCAGCGTTCCCGCGTTGAGCTCCCGCAGCAGCCGCCGCCTGCCCCGCCGGATGAGCGCGGAGCGCTCCGCGAGGAGGACGAGGGGGATGGTGCCGAAGACGCCCGCCATGACGGCTGCCACCAGGGGCGATGCCTCGTCGATGACGAGGCCGTTGACCGCGTCCCCGCCGATGAGGGCGTAGAACACGATCAAGGTGATCACGAGCCCCGCTCCCGGCGTCCTGCCGAGGCGGTCGATGAAACCGGCCATTGGCCATCTCTCCTTTGTGTACGTCCCGGACCGAGCCGGGGCGCGTTCGTGGTTCCGTGAACCCGATGCGCGTCCTGACCTGGAAGGCCCGGACGCGCACCCGGTCGTGAGAACCGGTGGCACGTCCCGAGCCTTTTCGGAACGGCGTGGCCGAGCCACGCACTGACGACCGTGTCGAGGCCGTCATCAGAGGCAACTCCGGCAGGCGGACCGGAGAAACGAGGACGGCGGGGAGGATGGCTCCTCTCCGCCCGGCACACGGAAGTGCCCCGGTGGGGACGGCTTGCAGCCGCCCCACCGGGGCACCGGGTCGGGCTCACTCCGGTGCGGTCATCGCACGAAGTAGAGCTCTTCGAACAGGTCGCCGGTCGGCACCCGTTCGCCCTTCGAGGGCCCGCCGGGGTCGCGGACGACCATGTGGCCGGCCTTCCCCCGGAACAGGCTGAAGGGACCGCACGGCTCCGGCGTCTCGCCGAGGATCTCGCCCAGCGGTCCGATCGCCATCATCCGTGCCGCCCCGTCCGGGTGGAGCCGCGCGAAGCGGTCGGCCAGGCCGATCGTGCTGCGCGCGGCGCTCGCCTCGTCGACCACGATGGCCAGGCCGTCCCTGCCATAGGTCAGCAGGTTGACGACGTCGGCCGCGTTGACGAGTCCGGTGTGGCCGTTCAGATCGGGCAGATCCTCTGGAGCGAACCGCCGCTCGGCGTCGAGTCCGCTCCAGACCGCCTGCTGGATGTCCGGGTCCAGGACGAACTTCCAGAGTCCTTCCGTCTTGGACAACTCGCCGCGAAGGCCGAGTTCCGACGGCCTCTCGCCCCGGGCGACGGCCGATTGGAGCCGGTGCCCGATGTCGTGAAGCGCGTCGTAGGCGGCCACCCGCACCCGGCCCTGGTGCTCGCCCAGCATCTCTCCGAGGATTCGGGTGAACCGTTCCTGCAGGAGATGGCGGTTTCGCCTCGTCCTCCGGAACCAGCTTTCGCACAGTTCGGGCAGGACGCGGTCCTGGACCAGGGCGGGGAGCAGCGGTAGCCAGTCCTCCTCGGCGGGAACGCGAAACAGGACTCGCACCTCGATCCCGTCGGGCAGGGTGTGAACCAGCTTCGCGACACTCCCGGCGAAGAGCCAGAGCGCTTCCCACGTCCCCAGCAGAGTGCCTCCGGGCTCGAAGACGATGGAATCCACGCGGTCGTCCATCAACGCCAGGAACCACCCGGAGGCCAGTGACTCCAGCGGGACCCCGGACGTCGACATCCGCGCCACCGGACGCCGCCGGCCGCGCAGGCTGCCGGCGCCCACCAGGAGCGTGATGACCTTGGGTGCGGTCTTCAACGCGTGGTCGAGGTCGCCGCCGATCCACCAGTGCTTCACGTCGTCCCCGCCGCTGCGATATCCCGCGTGGGCGAGATGGTCCGGACCGGTCGCGGTGCGGACGACCGCCTCGGGCTGGGGGAAGACGCCGAGCAAGCCGAGCCCGTCTATCAGGGTCTCGAACCGGCGGCACGCCTCCGACGAGGCGCCCGTCAGCGGCCGGCCCGGCCCGCCGACCTCGCGCCGCAGGCCGGCGTGGGTCTCACCCGCCTCCATCGCGAACTTCCTGAGCACCTGCTCCGGCCCCTCCGGGGCCTCCACGATGTAGCGTCTGAGCGGGAATGACATAGGTCATCCCTCCTTCTTCTTTGTCGTCGCTCGCCCGCACGCTTCGTGCGGACGGCCCGGTCCGAGGACCGGGCAAAGATGACCGTGTCGTGCTCGACGCGTCCGGCAATGTCGCCGAAGCCGTCAGCGGGACGAGGACGCGAGGCGGGACGGAAAGGCGAGGCGGGACGGAGACGTGAGGCGGGAAGCGCCTAGACGGAACCGAAGAGCTGCGTCCAGTAGGTGCCCGCCGTTCCGCCCCCTTGGAAGCCGACCCCGATATGGGTGAAGTCGGGCTTGAGGATGTTGGCGCGGTGCCCGGGACTGTCCATCCAGCCCTGGACGACTTCGGCGGGGGAGCGCTGGCCGCACGCGATGTTCTCGCCGATGCCGAGGTGCGTGGAGCCCGCCGCGCGGGCGCGGTCCCAGGGCTGCGTGCCCTCCGGGGAGGTGTGGGAGTAGAAGCGGCGGACGGCCATGTCCTCGCTGTACGCCTGGGCGGCCGCGGTCAGCCGCGGGTTGTCGGCGAGCGGCCGGAGCCCGTGGGAGGCGCGGTGGGCGTTGGTGAGGGAGACGACCTCGGCGGCGAAGCGCGACCGGCCGGCCGGGGAGAACGGCGTCGCCCACAGGATCGTCCAGTAGAGGTCGCGGTCGCGGCCCCTTCCGGCGGCCTGGCCTATGCCGACGTTGCAGAGCTCCCCGTTGCGCAGGGCGTCCACCGGCCGTCCGCCGTCCAGGTGGTACTGCGTGAACTCCTCCAGCGAGCGCGGACCGGACACGAACTGCTCGTCGATGGTCAGATAGACGTAGCCGTGCTGGGTGACCTGGTCGAAGACCGACATGCCGTCCGGTCCGTCGGCGTCGAGCCGGCGCTGCGCGGCCATCACGGCGGCGTGCGCCTGCGCGGCCGCGGTGAGCCGTCCGTCCAGCGTGACGGGCGGCAGCCCGCTCCGGCCGCGCCGGAAGTTGACCTCGCGGGCGAAGGCGTCCAGATGCCCGACGGAGACCGGCGGCAGGGCGGGGCGGCGGGAGACGGCCGGAGGCGGCGCGACCGGCGGCGGGGGAGGCATGACCGGTGGCGGGGGAGGAGCCTGGGAACCGTCGTCGGTGACGTCGACGCCGAAGTCGCGGGCGAGCCCGGCCAGGCCGTCGGCGTACCCCTGGCCGATGGCGCGCAGCTTCCACTGGTCCCCGCGCCGGTAGATCTCCACGAGCAGCAGGACGGTCTCCGTCGCCGGGCGCGGCGGGCTGAACCGGGCCACCACCGCGCCGTCGCTCCCGACGGCCCGCAGCGCGGGGGCGGGCAGGCGGCTCAGCGGAGTCCCGGGATCGGCCGCGCTGATGACCACCGTGACCCGGCTGGCCCCGGCCCGCAGCCGCGCCGGATCCACCATGACGGCTCCGGCCCCCAGGCGGGCGCCCGGAGCGGAGGGCTGGTTGTAGAAGACGAAGTCGTTGTCGCCGCTCACCTTCCGGTCGTCACCGGTGATCAGCGCGGACAGGTCGAACGGCCCCGGAACCTCGATCGAGATCGCACCGCCGGGCAGCGCCAGATTCCCCCCGGCCATCAGATCGCGCATCGCCTACCCCCGTCAGAAGAGGCCGTCCGCACGAAGGGGAGGTGCCGGACGACCGCGCCGAGCGAACACAAGGGTTCGTCCAAGACCGTACGAAGCCGGGGCGAAGCGGCAAACGAGTGACCCCCGGACATCGCGTCCGGGGGCCTGGTCCCCGCCTAGGCGGGGACCAACTCAGGCGGCGTGGCCGAGGCTACGCCGCAGGAACCGCAGCCACCAGGGCGCGGTGTGGAGCTCCAGCTCGCGGACGAACTGGAGTGCGCCGGCCGGCCCGTCCACGACGATGTCGGCCAGGTCTTCGAGGGGCTTGTGGCCCTTCACGGCCACCTTGAGGACGGGGATGCCCAGCCCTCGCAGGTAGTCGAACAGGAGGAAGACGCCCAGGTCGGGCGCGCTGTCTCCCACGAAGATGAAGTAGGGGCTCTGCAGGGAGGGCACGAGCTCGGAACCGGACGCCTCCAGAGACGCCCAGATCTGCTCGTAGACCTCCTGCTCGACCGGGTCGAAGCCCCGGACGAACCCCTCGATCACCTCGGCCGGCAGGAACTGCCGGGCGAAGCAGGCGGCCGACACCTTCTTGCTCATGCCCAGGGGGCTGAGCTCGACCACCAGGTTGCCCGGGTGGTACGCCAGACGGTGCTCCTCGGCCAGGGACTGCTGGCGGGCGAGCAGCTGCCCGACCGCCACGTCGTCGTCGGCGGCCGTCCAGTGAACGGCGACCGCGTGGGTCTTGCGCTCAACGCTGTACGTCGTGCCGTCCAGCGCCGAGATCGCCGTCGCGAGGCCGGGCGGAACCGGCACCAGGTCGACCTGCCGGCCGGCCTGCCACCTTTCGGCGCCGAACTGGCACCAGGCCACGACGCCCCGGACGAGCATCCCGAAGGACCGGAGCTGCTCCGACGCCCGCCCGGTCAGGTAGGCCATCATGAACAGCCGGCTCCTCCCGAGACGGGAGAACAGCCGGGGGATCTGGCAGAGGACGAGCGGCGTCCTCGGCCACCTCACCGGGTCCCAGAAGGATCCGTCGAGGTCCACCAGCAGGATGGTCCGCCGGATGTTCCGCAGGATCTCGGTTAGCGCGATCCGCCCCGCCGCCGTCCTGACGGTGAAGCAGGCCATGCCGTCGGCGTCCCGCATCGGGCGGGTGAGGCCCAGGAAGAACTGAACCACCCGCAGCACCGCCCTTACGACGGTGTTATTGAAGCCTCGAGGTTCCGAGGCTTCGCGCGCCCTTTTACGCACAGGGCACACTCCTTTCCCATGTTCTTTGGTTCTGTGGCGTCCGCGACGCCACTCGGATGAGACCGCCCTGGCGAACCAGAGGCGCTCTCAGCTCAGACCGTCCCTGACCAGGCGCGGGGCGCAAGTCGGATCCCGTCCGGCGGACGACGGCGCGAATGCCGAACGCCCCGGAAGCCCGGCGGCACGGTGCCTGCGCCGGTTCGTGAGGAGGTTCGGGTTGCCGTGGTGCCGTGCTTCAGGACGGTTAACAGAGCCGACTCATCAGTCGGGCTCGCAGGCCCTCAGGGCAGGCGAGACACAACAACCGCCCGGCTTCGCGCCGGGCGGCACGCAATGCACAGGAAGGGACCAATCGTGTCCACGAAAATCGCTGTGGCTGGAACCGGCCACGGTCCCAGCCCCCTCCGGAGGCGGGCGGCGACGGCGCTGCTCATCGCCATGTTCCTCCAGGGCGTGGGAGGCGCGCTCACCACGGGTTCCGTCCCGTTGGCGGCGGCCACCCTCATCGTCCTCGGCGGGACGCCCCTCCTCTTCGGCTACACGAGCCTCGCGTACCGGCGCTACGGGCGCTCCATGTTCAGCATGGGCACCTTCGGGCAGGAGGAGACGACGATCTTCAAGACGCTGCGCAGGGGCGGGTTCACCGTCGACGCGGCGGCGCTCAGGTGGGTCTTCGTCGGTGTCATCGGGCTGACCAGCCTGGGCATCAACATCGGGATCGCCGAGGCCGACAGCATCATCGGCACCGGCCCCCGGACCGCCGTCCAGACGCTGGGCACGCTGCTGGCGGGCGTCCTGACCTTCGTGGTCTGGCAGCCCCGCCGGTGGAACCAGGTGGTCCTGCGGTTCATGCTGTTCGGTTCGATCGTCTTCGCGGTCGCGCTGTTCAGCAACGGCGGGAACATCGAGACCCGCGGGCTCGTGTGGGCCGGCGTCGTCGGTCTGCACATGTTCATGGTCCAGAAGGCGCTGACGGCCTTCGGCACCGAGGCGTTCGAGGACGACAAGGTGAACAAGGAGCTGAGCCAGCGGTACCGGGACGTCGGCATGACGCTCGCGAACTGCATCACGCTCGGCCTCATCGTTCCGTGGGCGCTGCTGAACCACAGCTTCCCCACCCCGGACAAGTTCGCGGGTGCGCTGCTGCCGGTGCCGGCGCTCTACGCGCTGATCCCGCTCTGCGTGATGTTCCTCCCGGTCCTGCTCATGAACTGGGCCCGGAACCACCTGCAGGAGACCGAGCAGGCGATGCTCTCCTCGACGGCCCCCATCGCGGGTGCCTTCGCGGCGCTCCTGCTGTCCTTCATCGGCTGGGCCAACACCCCGTCGCTCGACGGCGGGCAGTGGGTCGGCATGTGGATGGTCTTCGGAGCCGCCCTCGCGGCGGGGATCGACGTCGCCGTCCACGCCAAGCTCGACCAGAAGGACACCGAACTGGCGTACGTGTGGGGCCAGCTCACCGAGGCGAACACCCGGATCACCGGGCTGATCACCGAGGCCGGGCAGGCGAACGACAGGTGCGCCGAGGCGACCCGCCTGTACCAGGAGGCGGACACCAAGGTGCGTGAGACGGAGGCCAAGCTGCGCGAGGCCGACGCCGAGCGCCAGCGGCTCCAGGCCGAGCTCGACGCCAGGAACGCGGAGGCCCAGCCCCCCGCGGCCAACGGCGCCAAGTCGGTCAAGTACAGCGAGGTCACGGGCCTGGTCGGCACGCGGGACGGGATCCGTTTCCAGCGCGCCGGCGGGCTCACCGTCGAGAGCGACGGCGTCGTGATCGAGACCAAGGGCGTCCAGGAGGCCTCCGTCGGCAACGACGGGAGCTTCACGGGCGGCCGGGTCGACAGCGGCGTCGTCAGGTGCGACGGCCGTGAGTTCCGGTTCCTGGGAGGCGAGGCCGTGCAGGCCGACCCCGACGGGAACTACCGGATCGAGCGGGTGGCCTACGGCGACTCGATCGGCGCTCCGAGCGCCGAGTAGAGCCGCCGCCCGAGATTTCCGGCCTGAACCGGCACCGCGTGGAAGCGGATGCGAGGTGAGGGCCGGCCAACCCTCTCTCGCATTCGGCGAAACGTGGTGTCGGCCTCGGCAGACGCCGCGGTCAGCCGAGTGTGGAGCGAGGGTCGGCCAACCCTCCTCCGCACTTCGGTGAACCGCAGCGTCGGCCTCGGCAGACGTCACGGCGAGTCGGGTGCGAGGTGAGGGTCGGCCACCCTCCTTCGCATCCGGCGAAACTGTGGCGTCCGCCTGGCGGGCACCTCGGTGCAGTCGGATGAGACGAGGGTCGGCCAACCCTCCGTCGAATCCGACGAACCGTACGTGTCCGAGCCGAGTGCGGCACGGAATCTCATGCGAGGGTCGGCGGCTGGCCGCCTCCGACCTCAGCATCGAGCGGGAGGGAGCGCCACTCCCCTCCGCTTCTCGGTGGCCGTCCGGGGGAAACCCCGGACGGCCACCAACCTCAACGGCCGGTCTCCCCAGACCGGCCGTTCTTCTTTTC
The DNA here is from genome assembly GCF_039540335.1 of Actinomadura verrucosospora. Taxonomy (NCBI): domain Bacteria; kingdom Bacillati; phylum Actinomycetota; class Actinomycetes; order Streptosporangiales; family Thermomonosporaceae; genus Actinomadura; species Actinomadura verrucosospora. The sequence goes on from NZ_BAABEV010000012.1 coordinate 158,061, forward strand.
CGGAGCCGGTTCGCCGCCGTCCGGCCGTGGCCCTCGCCCCTGTGCCCGAGAAAAACGGCGGGAGCCTCCGGGGAGTTCTTCCGGAGGGCCTCCCGCCGTTTCTGCGCGCCCTCGGCGGCGGTTCACGACGCCGCCGCTTTCGAAGGAGGGCCCGCGCCATTGCAGCCTAACGCCGGAAATGGCGTCACGAGCGTTTCGTAAGAGCCTGTTCACCCCGCGTCAACCTCCAGGTCTCCGCAGCTGAGTCGGCATGTCCGAAGATCGTTGAACACGACCTGGCTCTACGGAGTCGTATCCGTTCTTCGGTGCGACAAAGGGAGCCGGGTCACGACCGGTTCTCTTTGTGTGCGCCTCACACGAGGAGTTCTCGGAAATGACAAACAAGAAATCTGAAAGCAGGCGGTACCCCTGGCTCGGGGTGGCGCTCGGAGGCGCGGACCGGCTCAGCTCGGCGTCCGGCAAGGCGCTCCTCGACGAGCGGCTGATCGGCGCGAACGGTCTGCAGATGCACCAGGCGACGGCGCTGGAGGCGACCTTCGGCGGTCTGCTGCTCCTGCTCCGCGTCTTCTTCTGGAAGATCTCGGGGAAGGGCGGAGACGACCGGCCGGCCACCGAGATGCCGGCGCGGTCGCGGCGGATCCTGTCCCTGATGACGTTCGGGGTGATCGGCGGCGACAAGGCGCTGCTGTTCTCGGCCCTGCTGTTCATCCCCTTCAGCGTCACCGGAGGGATCTACTACACCGTCCCGCTTCTCATCCCCGTCATCGCGGGGTTCAGGAGCGGGAGCAGGGGACGCGCCGCCCTCCTCACGCTCTTCGCGGCGGCGGCCGCGGTCGGCGTGGTCCTGCTCGTCCAGCAGGACGGGCCGGCTCCCGGAAGCGGCTACCTGCTCGGCGTGATCTGCGCCCTCGGCGCGGGCGGCCTGCGGACCCTGTACCTCCCCGTCACCGACCGCCTCATCAAGGGCGCGGGCCGGTACTACACGGAGAAGGTGATCGCCTGGTCGACGCTGTCCGTCGGCGTGCTCGCCGGCGGCATCGTCATGCTCACCGGGGGCCTCACCTTCCTGAACTGGCAGCTCGTCCTCTGGGCGATGCTGGTGGGGCTGCTGAACAACACCCTGCCCCGCATCATCCAGATGCCGGCGAGGGAACTCGCGGGCGACGCCGTGTACTCGGTGTTCCTCACCGCGAGTCCGCTGATCGCCACCCTCGTCGGGCTGGCCTTCCTCGACACGCGGCTGATCCCGATCCAGTGGGCCGGGGTCGTCGTCATCACGGTGGCCGCGGCAGCGGTCGCCCAGATGAGCTTCAGCCTCAGGGACCGGACCCACGCACCGCTCATCGAGCTGTCGTCGGCCACCCCCGAGGCCGTCCTGCAGCACGCTCTGGAGGAGCGCGGCAAGATCCTGGAGACGCTGGAAAGGCTGACCCAGGAGTACGGGGCCTGCGAGCAGGCCGTCCTCCAGGCCGAGCGCAGGGTCGCCGAAGCCCGGCTCGTGAAGGCTCGCGCCGACGCGAAGAAGGCGCAGACCGCGGCGGCGAAGACCCGGACCGAGGCGGAGAGGGCCGCGACCCACGCGGAGACCGCCGCGGCTCAGCGGGACGCCGCCGAGGCAGCGGTCAGGACGGCCGAGGAGGAGGTCCGTCTCGCTCGGGAGAAGGCTCCCACCACGCCGTCTTCCTAGCCGACGGCAGACGCGTCCCCCTGACAGGGGGGCGCCTACCGCCCTACAAGCGGAGCAGGGGTGCGGAGACTGCCTTCTCCGCATTCTGAACACGGTCCGGGGCCGGGCCGGCCAACCCGCGCCCCCGAACCGTGAAGTCCATCCAGCGCGACGCCGGCCAGCGCCGCGCTTCCGACCCGACGGCGGGAGGACCAGTCCTCCCGCCGTCCCTTTTCTTTCACACGTCGGCGCCGGTCCGGGGTTCGTCGGTCTTGGCCGGGACGGCCTCGTGGCAGGCGACGCTGTGCCCGTCGGTGAGCGGCAGCAGCCGCGGGTCCTCGGTGGCGCACCGGTCGACCGCGATCGGGCAGCGGTGCCGGAACGGGCAGCCCTCGGCGGCGGCCAGCGCGTCCGAGGCGCCGGCGGCCCGGTGCGTCGCGCCCAGCCGGGGGACCGCGTCGCGCAGCGCGGCGGTGTAGGGGTGGGCCGGGGTGCCGAGCACCGTGCCGATGGGGCCGGACTCCACGATCCGCCCGGCGAACAGGACGTGCACGGTGTCGCAGAGCCGGTCGACGATGGCCAGGTTGTGGGTGATCAGCAGGTAGCTCAGCCCGTGCTCGTCCCGCAGCCCCGCCAGCAGGTCCAGCACGTGGGCCTGCACGGTGACGTCGAGGGCGCTGGTCGGCTCGTCCAGGACGAGCAGCCGCGGGTCGACCGCGAGCGCCCGCGCGATGACCACGCGCTGCCGCTGCCCGCCGGACAGCTGGTGGGGCCGGCGCCCGGCGAGGGAAGGATCGAGGCCGACGTCGGTGAGCAGCTCCGTCACCGACGGGAGGTCCCCGTCCTTCCCCGCGGGCTCGCCGCCGGCGCGGCGCCGCCGGACCCGCAGCGCCTCGGAGATCGAGGCGCCGATGCGCATCCGGGGGTCGAGGGCCTCGCTGCCGTCCTGGAACACCGGCTGGACCTCGGACCGGTAGAGCGCCCGCCCCGCCCGGTCGAGCCGGGCGATGTCGCGGTCGCGGAACAGCACCCGGCCCTGCTCGGGCTTGACCAGACCGAGCAGCGCCCGCGCGATGGTGGTCTTGCCGGATCCGCTCTCCCCGATGACGGCGACCCCGCCGGAGCCCTCCGGCACCGTGAGGGAGACGCCGCGGACCACCGGGGTCCGGTCGTAGCTGACCGTGAGGTCGTCCGCGCTGAGCATGGTCACTCCCCGATCGCGGGGACTGCGTCGAGCAGTTCCCGGGTGTAGGCGGCGGAGGGGCTGTGCAGGACGTCGGAGGCCGGTCCCGCCTCGACCACGTGGCCCTGCCGCATGACGACGACGTGGTCGGCGATGCCGGACACGACGGCCAGGTCGTGCGAGACGAAGACCAGGGCGATGCCGTGCTCGTCGCGCAACCGGGCCAGCAGGTCCAGGACGGCGGCCTGCACGGTGACGTCCAGTGCGCTGGTGGGCTCGTCGGCGAGGATGACGTCGGCGCGCAGGGCCACGGCCATCGCGATGGCGAAGCGCTGCGCCTGGCCGCCGGAGACCTGGTGCGGGTAGCGGCGCAGCAGCCCCGGGTCGAGCAGGACGCTGCGCAGCGCCTCCTCGGTCCGCTCGCGGGCCTCGGCGCCGCGCAGGCCGTGCCGGGCGAGCACCCGCTTGAGCAGTGCCCCGAGCCGCATCGTGGGGTTGAGGGACGCCTGCGGGCTCTGGCTGACCAGGGCGATCACCGAGCCGCGCATCTTCGACAGCGTGCGCTCGTCCGCCGTCACGACGTCGGTGCCGTTGACGACGATCTTCCCGCTGACCCGCAGCCCGTCGGTCAGCCCGAGCATCGCGTTCAGCGCGGTCGTCTTGCCCGATCCGCTCTCGCCGACGATCGCGGCGCACTCGCCGGGGCCGACGCTCAGCTCGTCGAGCGAGGCCAGCAGCAGGTCGCCGGCCCGCACCCGCAGGTTCTCCGCAGTGAGCACCGGTTTCATCGGGTGACCTCCCGCCGGGGGTCGAGGGCGGCTCGCATGCCCTCGCCGAGCACGTTGAAGCAGAACGCCGTGATCACGATGGCCAGACCGGGGAAGGCGACCACCCACCAGTTGGTGGTGAACAGGCTCTGCCCCTGCTGGACCATCAGCCCCCATTCCGCGGTGGGCTCCTGCGGCCCGAGGCCGAGGAAGGACAGCGCCGCGGCGGTGAGGATGACCCCGCCCGCGTCCAGGGACAACTGGACCAGGACGGGGGTCAGTGAGTTGGGCAGGACGTGCCGCAGCACGATCCGCGTCCGGGACCCGCCGAGGCAGCGGGCCGCGTCGATGAAGCCGCGCGACCTGATGGAGGTCGCGGCGACCGCGCTCATCCGGGCGTACCAGGGCCACCAGGAGGCCGTGATGGCGATGATCGCCCCCTGCGTCCCCGGGTGCAGCACGAGCGCCAGCGCCACCGACAGCAGCAGCGCCGGAAAGGCCAGGAACACGTCGGTGATCCGCATGATCACGTCCCGGACGATCCCGCCCGCGTAGCCGGCGACGACGCCGAGCAGCACGCCGATCACGGCGGACAGCGCGAGCACGGAGACGGCGATCGTCAGCGAGGTGCGCGCCCCGTAGAGCACCCGGGTGAGCATGTCGCGGCCGACCCCGTCCGTCCCGAACCAGTGCTCGGCGCCGGGCGCCCGCAGCGCCTCGGCCGGATGGGTCGCGTCGGTGCCGTCGCCCGGGTAGGGCGCCAGCAGCGGGGCCGCGAGCGCCGCGAGGACGATCAGCGCGAGGACCACGGCGCCGACGGCGGCCAGCCGGTCGGTGCGGGCCGCCCGCAGCACCCGGTGCACGGGCCGGTCCCGCAGGGGCGCGGCGGGGGCGGTGTCGAGAGCGGTCATCTGATCCTCACCCGCGGGTCGATGGCGGCCTGCGCGAGGTCCACCAGCAGGTTGACGACGACGTAGGTGAACGCGATCGCGATGGTGACGCCCGCGATGGCGGGGGCGTCGGACGAGCGGATCGAGTCGGCGGCGTACCGGCCGAGCCCCGGCCAGTTGAAGATGGCCTCGACCAGGAAGGCGTTCACCAGCGAGAAGGCGAACACCAGCGCCAGCAGCGCCAGCACCGGGCTGAGCGCCGGACGCAGCGAGAACCGCGTCAGCACCTGCCACCGGGTGAAGCCGAGGGCCCGTTCCAGCCGCGCGTGGTTCTGCGTGGACTCCTCGATGAGCGCGGCGCGCGTCATCTGGGCGACCACGCCGGTCGGGTAGGCCGCGATCGCGGCCGCGGGCAGCACCAGGTGCGCCAGCGTGCTGCCGAGGATCGGCCAGTTCCCGGTGATCAGCGCGTCCACCGCCGTGATGTTGGTGTACAGGTGCAGCGGGCTGGTGCCGTCCAGCCTGGGGTCGTACTCGCCGGCGACGGGGAGCCAGCCCAGCTTGGTGGCGAAGACGTTCTGCGCGAAGAGCGCCAGCAGGAAGACCGGCACCGACACGCCCGCCATCGAGGTGATCCGGATGGACCCGTCGGCCGGCCGGCCCCGGAACCGGGCGGCGAGCACCCCGAGCGGGATGCCCACCAGGACCGCGATGATGACCCCGGTGCCGACCAGTTCCAGCGAGGCGGGGAAGGCGGTGGAGATGTCGCCGAGCACGTCCTGGCGGGTGTGCAGGCTGATTCCCCAGTCGCCCTGGACCAGCGAGGTGAGGTAGTCCCAGAGCTGGACGGGCAGCGTGTCGTCCAGGCCGAGTTCCGCGCGGGTCCGGGCGAGCTCGGCGGCGGAGGCCCGGGGCCCGGCGTAGGTCACCGCCGGGTCCCCGGGGACCAGCCGCATCACCACGAAGGTGAGCACCACGACACCGGCGACGACGAACGCGGCCTGTGCCAGGCGTCGAAGCAGGTAGCGGGTCATGTCACGCGGCCGGGCTGAGCTCGTGGGCGAACACGACGTTCGGATACGCCGGGTCGTCGGTGTAGCCGTCGACGTCCGCCGAGTACGCCCGCTGGTACTGCTGGACGAACAGCGGCGCGGCGACGGCCTGGTCGACCAGGAGCTTGCGCTGGAGCGACGCGTACGACGCCTCCGCCGCGGACCGGTTCGTGGCGGTCAGCTCCGGCAGCTTGTCGATCTCACCGTCGACGGCGGAGTCGTCGAGGTAGGTGAGGTTGAAGTTGACCGGGTCGGCCGAGCGGAACAGGTTCAGGAACCAGCTGTAGGCGTCCGGGTAGTCCGGGTACCAGTACATGACGAAGACGTCCTGGCGCTTCGCCGCGTCCTTGCTCTTGGCACGGTCCCACTGGGCGTCCCACTGCATCGGCTTCGCCTGGAGCTTGACGTTCAGGCCCTTGAGCGCGGAGCTGAGCAGCGTCACGAACTTCTGCTGGTCGTCGTCGCCCTGCGCGTAGGTGAGGTCGAGCGTCAGCGACTTCTTGCCCGGACCGTACCCGGCCTCGTTCAGCAGCCGCGTCGCCGCCGCGGTGTCCTGGCGTCCGGCCAGACCCGGCGTGGCGCCGGTGAGCCCGTCCGGGACGACGCCGCTGGCGGCGGTTCCGGAGCCCTTGAGCGTCGACACGAGGCCGTTGTAGTCGATCGCCGCCTGGACCGCCTTGCGGAGCTTGACGTCCTTCAGCGGGCCGGCCTCGGTGTTGAAGAACGCCATGAGGTTCTGGAACGAGGGCACCGAGTCGGTCTTGAGGCTCTTCATCCCCTTCGCCTGGGCGAACAGCTGCGGGTTCAGCCGGTGCACGTAGGTGACGTCACCGGCCTGCAACTGCTGCCACGCGGTGGTGACCTGCGGGGTGTTGCGGAACTCGACACTGGTGTAGTGCGAGCCCTTCCAGCCGCCCCAGTAGTCCTTGAACTGGCCCAGCCGGACCTCGGCCTCCTGCCCCTTGTTCCAGGAGGCGACGGTGTACGGGCCGCTGCCCGTGTCGTGGCCCTTCGCGACGTAGTCCTTCAGGTCGCCGCCGCCGGGAGCCTTCGTGTCGTAGATGTAGGAGGCGTAGCCGGAGGAGGAGACCAGGTCGAGCGGCGCCGCGTACTTCAGCTCGAACACCAGCGTCTGCGGGTCCGGCGTCTCGATCTTCTTCACCGGTTCCCAGATGTAGGCCGCGCCGCCCTTCATCTTCATCGTCCGCTCGATCGCGGCCTTGGCGACGCTGGAGGTCAGCGCGGTGCCGGTGTGGAACTTCACGCCCTCCCGCAGGGTGAACGTCCACTTCTTGCCGCCGTCGGACGAGGCCCACTTGGTCGCCAGCCGCGGCTCGACCTTCTTGGCCTTGGTGTTGTACCGCGTCAGCGACTCGTAGACGTTCTGCATCGCGATGATCTCGTTGGAGTACGAGGTCGCGGGATCCCAGTCGGTGACGACGTTGAGGTTGAACGAGTAGACGAACGTGCTGGACGTGGAGGCCGTCTTGCGGACGGCTCCGCCCGAGCAGCCGGTGACGGCCACGGCGACAGCCGCCGCGAGCGCCAGTGATCTTATGCGCCAGGTCATGACGGGATCTCCTTGCAGGGGGGACCGGACAGGGGGAGTGGGGCCGGGCTAGAGGTTGCCGAGCGGGCCGGCGGCCTTCACCCGCAGCCGCAACGCGGGTTCGGGCAGATAACTCATCGGTACTTCGGTGATCTCCACGACCTCCACTCCGGCCGGATCGGCTCCGGCCTGCACGGCCCGGCGTCCGGCGACGTCGGACGCCTCGGCGATGGCCTCCCTGCGGCCCTCGCCGGCCGGGATGATGGTCTCGATGGTCCCGCTGACCATGGCGATCGCCGCGCCGACGGCGTTGGCGATGTCTCCGTGCGCGGGACGGATCACCTCGGCGACGCCGGCCAGGGCGTCGGGGATCAGGAACGATCCGCCGCCCACCGCGACCAGCGGCTGGTCGGTCTTGCCGAGGGTCATCCGGTCGACGGCGTCGGCCAGCATCCGGTCGGCGGTCTCCACCGCCGAGCCGAGCGCGCCGCGCAGCCGCTCGGGGATCGGCGAGCCGGCCGGCGCGCCCCGGCCGGCCAGCGCGCCCGCGTCGGTCATGGTGGGGGTGTCGCCGCCGAAGGTCAGCGCCTTCTCGGTGATCCGGTAGCCGACCGACTGCGGCCCGACCGACCCGTCCGGCCCGATGACGGTGCCGCCGCCGAGCGCGAGCGCGAGGATGTCGGGCATCCGGAAGTTGGTCCGCACCCCGCCGATCTCGACGCCCGCGGACGACTCCCGGGGGAAGCCGGCGTACAGCACGCCGAAGTCGGTCGACGTGCCGCCCACGTCCGCGATGATCGCGTCGGTGAGGCCGGACAGGAACGCGGCGCCCCGGATGGAGTTGGCCGGGCCCGATCCGATCGTCAGCACCGGGTACCGGACGGCGTAGTCGATGGCCATCAGCGTGCCGTCGTTCTGCGCGAAGTAGGTGGTGACGTCCAGGCCGCGCTCGGCCAGCGTGTGCTGGAGCCCGTCCCAGACGGCGCTGATGACCCGGTAGAGGGCGGCGTTGAGGATCGTGGCGTTCTCGCGCTCCAGCAGCCCGAGCGTGCCGATCTCATGGCTCATCGAGATGGGCACCGCGTCGCCGAGCTCGTCCCGGGCGATCTCCGCCGCCTCCAGCTCCTGGTCGGCGAAGGCGGGGCTGAACACGCTCGTCAGCGCGATCGCGTCGGCCTCCCCGGCGACGTCGGCGAGGACGGCGCGCAGCGCGCCGGGGTCGAGCTTGGAGATCGGCCGGCCGTCGACGTAGTGGCCGCCGGGGAGCACGGCGGTGCGCGCGGTGATCGCCGCCGACAGGTCGGCCGGCCAGGACTGCGCCGGGGGGACCGAGGTGGTCGCCGGCCCGCCGAGCCGGATCGCGGCCACCTTGCCGAGCCCGCGCCGCTCCAGGATCGCGTTGGTGGCGTGCGTGGTGCCGAGCATGACCCGGCCCACCCGCCGGACGTCGTCGCCGAGCTGGTCCAGCACCGCGGTCAGCGCCGCGTGCAGGCCCGAGCTGACGTCGGCGCTGGTCGCCTGCTTCGTCCTGGCGAGGACCTCGCCCTTGGCGCTGAGGACGACCGCGTCGGTGTTGGTGCCGCCGACGTCGACACCGATGCGCAGGTCGCGGGCGACGGTGCCGCCGGACGTACGGTCAGCCATGGTTGAGCTCCTCCACGGGCGTGTAGTCGATGTCGTAGCCGAACGCCCGCGGGCCGGCCGTGGCGAGACCGCGCTCGGTCCGCCAGATCGGGTCGCAGGGCCAGGACAGCACCGCCACTCGCTGTCCGTAGCGCAGCGACTCGGTGGAGATGGCGCCGGCGGTCTGCGCGTCCACCACGGTGATCAGGTCGGGGACGCAGGCGCGCGGCCGGCCGTCCTCCAGCGCGATCAGGTTCTCGTTCTGGATCTCCACGCGGAGCAGCCGGCCGCGGTCGTCGCCGGTGCCGTCGACGACCAGGCTGCCGCGCACGAACCCGCCGCCGGTCCGCCGCTCGACGTCGATCACTTTTCCGGTGATCAGCACGCTGGCGTCCAGCGTCGCGCACAGGGCGCCGAGCGGGTCGGCGCCGTCCTTCATCGCGTGGCCGATCGCCAGGGCCTTGCTCACCGTTCCCTCGATGACCGCGCCCCGCGCCTGCGCGCCGGTCAGCACGTAGTCGGCCATCAGCGCCGACGCCCCGCTGGCGACGCAGACCGCGCGGGAGATGCGCTCGGACCACAGCCCGTCGATCGGGCGCACCGTGGTGACGTTGCCCTGCACGTCGGCCAGGACGACGAGGTTCACCGGCCGTCCCGCCACGTACATCGAGACCATCTGGACCTCGGGGAACGCCCGTCCCATCCCGTCGGCGTCGACGAGCGGCAGACCGAGCCGCGCCGCCCAGCCGACCGGCCCGACGCCGTTGGAGCCGCCGATCTCGCAGGCCATCACCGCGGCCACCGGGCGGCCGAGGATCCGCTCGACCTCGTCCCGGATCAGCAGCGGCTCTTCGCCGCTCATCAGCATCTCGTGGGCGACGGTGGGCGCTCCGATCCCCGACAGCGGAAGGACGAGGCTGTCGTCGGGCACCTCCGACAGCGGGATCAGCGGCACCTCGCCGTACTCGTCGATCGCCCGGACCGCGGTCAGCGTGCCCGTCTCGACGTCCCCGCCGCCCCCGGTGCCCAGGATCGCGCAGCCGCGGGCGAGCGCCGGAACGTCGTCGAGCGTCACGCGACCGGTCCTCGAAGGTGTCATCTGCATGCTGGAAGAATGGTCCCACCTTCTGACCTGGCGGAAGGGTGGAGGGCACAAGGTTCCGCGAGGGTTTGTGCCGATGGCACAATGCGAGCGTGTCCTTCGTCTCGGACCTGGTCGGGACCGGTTCCCGGATCCCCCTCACCCTGCTCGCCGGCCCGGCCGACGCCGTGCCGCTCACCTCCGTGACCGCGGTCGAGGCCCTGGCGCGGCTCCAGCGGGCCCCGGAGGGGGCGCTGGTCGTCGTGACGGGACGGTCGGCCGCGCGGGCCGCCGGATACGAGCTCGACATCGCCGTCCGGACTGCCGCCGAGCGCGGCGTGCCCGCGCTGGTCCTCATCGGCTGCGGAACGCTGCCGATCACCGCGGCCCGGCTGGCCGACCGGGCCAGGCTGGCCGTGCTGTCGGCCGAGGAGGACTGCGACGTCGCCGAGGTCGTGCTCTACCTCGGCCAGGTCATCCGGGGCGACGCCGCCGACTCGCTCGCCCGTGCGCAGGCGGCGCTGCGCATCGTCCGGGAGGCCGGCGAGCCCACCGGGAGCGCCGAGGGCGACCGCGTCGCCGCGCTGCTCGAACGCGTCGGGGCGGTGCTCGGCCGGACCCTGGTGACCACCGACGGGACGGGGGGACCGGCCGGCGCCGAGCCGATCTGGGTGGCGGGCCGCCGTCAGGGCGGCGTGACGGGACCGCCCGACGACGCCGTGCGGCTGGTGCTGCCCGCCGTGGCCGCCGCGATCGGCCGGCTGCGGCAGCACGCGCTGGAGCGGGCGACCGCGCCCGGCCAGACCCGGTCCGACATCCTCACCGAGCTGATCGTCAGCGAGCGTGCCCAGGCGGGGGCGCTGGCCGACCGGGCCCGCCTGCTCGGCCTCGCCGTGGACGACCTGCACACCGTCATCTGGATGACCCCGGACCGGCCGTCGGGCCCCGACCCCGCCGAGCTCGCGGAGCGGCGGCGGCTGTTCGACACCCTCACCCTGCGCACCCACCAGGCCCAGCTGCCGTCCGGCGAGTCGTGGAACCTCGCCCGCCTCGCCGCCGACATCGTGCTGGTCGGCACCGCCCGGGCCGAGATCCGCCCGCCGCGCGCCCTGCGGCTGATCGACGCCGTGCGCGCGGCCGTGGCCGAGGAGCATCCCGGCACGGTGCTGCGCTTCGGGATCGGGACGCCGCAGCGGGGGGTGGAGGGCCTGCGCCAGTCGGCCACGGAGGCCCGCGCCGCGGCGGCCATCGCCGTCCGCTCCGGCGAACTCGTCCACGCCTTCGACGCCGCGGGCATCAACCGGGTGCTCGCCCAGATCGCCGCCTCGCCGCTCAGCCGCCGGGTGGTCGACGACCTGCTGCGCCCGCTCGACGCGCTCGGCCCCGGGCGGTCGGCCGAGGCCATCGCGACGCTGGGCGCCTACCTCGACGCGCGCGGCTCGCTGAAGGCCGCCGCGTCCCGGCTGGCGCTGCACCCCAACGCCGTCAACTACCGGATCAGGAAGATCGTCGAGAGGCTCGGCGCCGACCTGTCCGACCCCGACACCGCGTTCGCCCTGCACCTGGCCTGCCGCGTCCGCCTCCGCGACTGACCCGGGCCGCCGCCGCGCGGAAACAAAAGAACCGCCCTCGCCCCGGAAACCCGGGACGAGGACGGCCTGGTAATCAAATCAAAGCGGCTCGAAAGCCGCGATCATCACTGTTCGTCAGTCACCCCGAACGACGCCGTCGTCGTCGAGGATGATGTCGCCGTCTTCGTTCTCGCCAACCTTCTTGGCCATATCAGTAACCCCGTTCTTATTTGCAACCAACTGTGAACAAATTGACGGGTCGCAAGAACCCGCATGGATGACTGTACAGAGCCCCGTCGGATCGGCAACCCGTTTCTTGGAAGAAGTCGGGCGATGTGTGTGCAAGGGCACAAGTAGAACCGGCCGCCACCCCCGAGAGGGGATGGCGGCCGGCCACTGCATCGCCCGGATCGGTGAAAGCCGGGCGTCGTTCAGGTGGAGATCAGCGCGCGTCGGGGCTCACGAGAGCCCAGTAACGCTTGCCGGACGTGGTGCGAAAGGCGCCGCACCGGTGGGTCAGTTCGACCACCAGCCCGAGCCAGGTCCTGGTCAGGTCCCGCACGTCGGGCATGGCGGCGTTCCCGTCGCTCACCGTGATGAGGGGGTACTTGACCCACTCGTGGGGGCGCTCGTCGGTGGCCCAGCCCAGCGTCACGGTGACGGCCGGGCTGCCGGGGCGGATGACCCCGGCCTGCGGCCGCCAGAGGGGCTGGGTGTTGCGGATCAGCTCCATCGCGACCCGCCTCACGTCGCCCTGCACCTCCTCGGGGAGGTCGCTGAACATGCCCTGCACCGCGTGCCTGACCATGGCGTCCGTGGGCTCGTTGAGCTCGAACGACTGCAGGTCGATGGCGTAGGGCACCTGCTGGTCGCTCTCGAACGCGGGCCTGCGCTGCGAACGAGAGGCGCCGATGACGGTCGATCCGTGCATGGAAACACTCCTTCTTGGTTGCGTGGCGAGAGCCGGGAAGGTCACTCGCGAGGTCTACCGTCCGGATGCGGCCATGGACCGCAACTCTCGTCGGGTGAGCGGACGCAGGTGGTAGGGGGTCTCCAGCCGGCCGAAACGGCGTCGCGTCACCGAATCCGGCGGGCTGTGTCAGGTTCAGGGCAAAAGAAGAACCGGCCTCCACCCCCGTCGGGGGTGGAGGCCGGTCCGTCTCCTCGCCTCGGCTTCCGATCAGGAGCCGTGGCGACCGTTGGCGCGGACGGCGGGCGGGGGGCCCGCGATCAGATCTGGGCCCACACGACCTTGCCGTACGGTGATGCGGCCTCGCAGCCGTACTCGTGGGCGTAGTCCCGGATGGAGGTCAGGCCGCGGCGGGCCGACGACCAGTGGAAGTCGCGCAGGTCGCCCCGGTCGTAGACGGCGACGCGGACGCGGGTCGTGCCGCGCACGTCGACGGTGCCGACCTCCAGGCGGATGTTGCGCGGCAGCGGCTCGTCGCCCACGCGGGCGAGGTCCACGCCCGTCGTGTGCTGATAGGCGTTGAGCAGGAGCTCGTACGCGAACTGCTCCAGCCTCTGCGCGACGTCGTACGGGAGATTCAGCTCCGCCAGAACGTGGCGCGTCAGGAGGGCCGCGCGGTCGGGCCGAGCCTGTTCCAAAGCGAAGAAGAGCCTCCGGAACGGGGGGAACTTCTCCTGGTCGGGGATCTCGTACATGAGATGCCTTTCTGAGATGTGGTTTGCATGACCGCGGGGTTCTGAGGCCCCGCGGTAAGGGACCGTCCGCGCGCGGTGGCACCGAGCAAGCCGGCGACCCCTGTGCCCTCGGCGGTTGCGTCTTCCGGGGGTCTCCGGACGGGTCCTCAGTGTGTTCTATCGACGGAGTGCCGGGCTGGGCTGCATCGGGCTGATCGCCCGCGTCGTGCTCCTCGTGATGATGGGCATCGTGTTGATCATCTGCGTGGCCAACCGTTCCTGGCTGCAGGCGAAGGCCGTCAACGCGATCTACCAGGGCCGGCCCCAGATCCATTCCGGCAAGTACTTCAAGCCCGGTGCGACCGCGGTGGAGGACGGCGTGCGGCAGGAGGCCGTGCTGATCGACGAGAAGCCGTACGTCCGCGTGAAGTCACCGCCCGACGAATGGCGCGAGAAGCACAAGGGCGCCAAGTGCAAGGACCACGTGTGCACGGCCCCCGCGACTCACGAGTCCTTCAACGGCGGCGGCGCGATCGACATCGGGAGCGTGCTCGCCGGGCTGGTGCTGTGCTATTTCGTCTGGATCCTGATCAACGGCGATGACGACTATGACGACCGCTACTCCCCGCGCTATGACCGCCGCTACGACCGCCGCCACGACCGCCAATACCGGCGCTGACCGCCGCCGGCCGTCCCCCGGCCTCCCGAAGCCCGGACGGGCGTCCCGTCCGGGCGGTTAAAGTGCCGGAGGCTGTGCAGACGCCGGATCGGGGCGAGGGTCGATGGTCGCGTTCGTGTTGGTGCCCGCCGGGTTCGCGGTCGGCGTTCTCGCGGCGCCGTTGGCGGCGCCCTACGTGGGCGAGGTCCCGCGCCGCCGCCGGATCCTGATGGGGCTGGTCACGGCCGCCCTCTTCGGCGTGCTCGGATGGCGGGTCGGGTTCGAGCCCGTCCTGCCCGCGCTGCTGTACCTCGCGGCCGCGGGCGCCCTGCTCGGCTTCATCGACGTCGGGGTCAAGCGGCTGCCCGACCGGTTCACGCTCCCGTCCTACGGCGTCGCGGCGGTGCTGCTCGCCGCGGCGGCGCCGTTCACCGAGGACGGCGCGCGGCGGTTCGAGCACGCGCTCGCCGGCATGGCCGCGCTGTTCGCGCTGTACTTCGCGCAGGCCCTGCTCGTCCCGTCCGGGATCGGCCTCGGGGACGTCAAGCTGTCCGGCGTGCTCGGCCTCTACCTCGGCTGGTTCGGGCAGCACGCCTGGATCACCGGCCTGCTCACGACCTACCTGACGGGCGGCCTCGTCGCCCTCGGCATCATGATCGCCCGCCGCTCCCGCAAGGGCGACTTCCCCTTCGGCCCCTGCATGCTCGCCGGGACGCTCGCGGCGATCCTGCTCGCGGCCGGATGAGGGTCAGCCGCAGAGCTTGCGGCCCGCCTTGACGCCTCCGCCGATCTTGTTGATGGCGGGCGGCGCGAGGCGCACCCCGTTCGCCCCGATGACGAGCCGGACGCCGTCCCGCGGACCGGCGGGGTCGGAGGTGAGCAGCGCGTCCGGGACGTCCCGCGCGAGCGCCGACGCCTGCGCCTCCGCGGCCGGCGCGTAGACGAGGCGGCTCTCCGATTCCGCGGCGGCCTTCTCGACCTTCTTCTCCACCGTGAACCCGCGCTGCCGGAGCTGGTTCACGACCTGCTTCACCCGGGCGTCCCGGGCGCCCGCGTCGACCACGGTGACGCGCACCTTGCCGGGCGAAGGCGGCGCCGGCCGCGGCCGGGCGGGCTCGGCCGGCTCCGCGGGCAGCTCGTCGTCGTGCCGGATCGCCTCGAACAGCGGCTTCGCGAGTTCCTCGTTCCACTGGACGCGGTTGGGATCCGGCGCGTACCCCTCCACGGGGACGGTGACGAACCGCACCTGGCCCGCGCTCATCCCCTTGAGCCCGTCCGCCAGCTTCCGCATCCCCGCCAGATCCAGGTCGTCGTCGGTCGTCATCGACTTGGTGGCGGCCTTGAGGAACTTGTACGTCTTCGCCGGATCCTTGAGGACGGACCCGCTGGTGGCCTTGTCGACCACCGCCGCCATGAACTTCTGCTGCCGTTCGATGCGCTCCAGGTCGGAACCGTCGCCGAGCGAGTAGCGCGCGCGCACGTAGCCGAGCGCGTCGTCCCCCTTCACGGTCTGCTTCCCGGCCTTCAGGTAGAGCTCGGCCCTCGGGTCCCTGACGGGCTTGTCGACGCAGATCTCGACGCCGCCGAGGGCGTCCACCATCCGCTTGAACCCGGCGAAGTCCACCTGGACGAAATGGTCGATGTGGATGCCGGTGAGCGACTCCAGCGTCTTCCACGTGCACGTCGGCCCCGCGTACGCGAATGCCGCGTTCAGCATCCCGAACTGGGCCGGGACGGTGCCGCCCTTCTCCTTCTTGCACGCCGGCATCTTCACCATCGAGTCGCGCGGGAAGCTGATCCCGATCGCCTGGTCCCGGTTCGGCGACAGGTGCAGCAGGATCGTGGTGTCCGACCGCGCCCCGGCCATCCCCGGCACCGCGTACTCCGAGTTCTCGCCCTCCCGCGTGTCGGACCCGATGAGCAGGATGTTGAGCGACTTGTTGAGCTTCTTCGGCCGGTTCGCGCCGAGCTTGTCGCTGACGTGCTTCTGCTCGATCCCGCCGACGAGGTCGTGGTAGAGCCACGCCGCGCCGCCGCCGGCGGCCAGCAGCAGCGCCACCGCGCCGACCGCGACCCACCGCAGCCCCTTCCGCCGCCCGCCACCGCGCCGGGCTCCGGTGGCGGTCCCGGCGGGCGCCGCCTCGTCCGGCCCGCGTTCCTCCGCCTCCGCCCCGCCGGGCGCGACCGCCTCCTTGTCGTCGGCGTCCTTGTCGTCGGCGGTGGACTTCTCCTCGCCCGTAGCCGGCTCGTCCGTCTCGGCTTCCGCGGAAGCGTCTCGTCCCGGGGAATCCGGTTCCGTGCCGCCGGCCGCCTCTGGGGCCGCCGGTGGCCGGCGGGCGGCCTCGTCCCCCGCGAGGTCGTCGCGGCGAGGGTCTTTGTCGCTCATCGGTCCCGTTTCGGGGCGGGCCCTGGGGAGGGCACGTGGTCTGCGTGGTCCGTCAGTTTAGGGAGGCCGCCGACTGGGGGAGCCTGTACCTCCAAGTGTTAGATGCCTAGAACGCCCGTTCTGTTGACAGGCGAGCGGAAATCCGGGGTCGCGGGGCGGGCGGCCTTCCGTACGATCGGTGCCGTGGACGCGGGGTGGGTGATCGGCGGGCGGTTCACCATGCTCGACCGGATCGGGGTGGGAGGGACCAGCCGCGTGTGGCGCGCGTTCGACCATGCGGAAGGGCGGTACTGCGCGGCCAAGCTCGTCCGGCAGCAGGGCGCGACGTCGATGCTGCGGGTCGTCCGGGAACGGGCGCTGCGCATGGCGCACCCCCACGTGCTGACCCCCTACGCCTCGTGCATGGCGTACGACGACGTGCTCCTCGCCATGGACCTCGTGCGCGGGGGTTCGCTGGAGACGCTCCTCGGGGACTACGGCAGGCTTCCGCCCGAGTACGCGGCCGAGATCCTGGACCAGTTGCTGGCCGCGCTGAGCCACATCCACGGCGCCGGGGTCGTCCACCGGGACGTCAAGCCCGCCAACCTGCTGCTGGAGCCGAGCCCGGTCGGGGCGCCGCACGTGCGGCTCGCCGACTTCGGGATCGCGCTGGGGGAGGACGACCAGCGCTTCACCACCACCGGCTTCGTCGTGGGGACGCCGGGGTACCTCGCTCCCGAGGTGCTCGACTGGGACCGTCCCGGCCCCCGGCAGGACCTGTACGCCGCGGGCATGGTCGCCTGGCGGATGCTGACCGGCGCCGGGGACCCCGCGCCGCGCCAGCGCATCGGCGTGCCGCCCCCCGGTGTCCCGCCCCTGCTATGGGCGCTGGTCGCGCATCTGTGCGCGGCCGACCCGGCGCAGCGCCCCGCGCACGCCGAGGCGGCGCGCCGGGCGCTGGCGGCGTGCCGGCTGGAACTTCGCTTCCCCGTCCGCACGCTGGACGGCGAGCCCCTGCAGATCTTCGACCACCTGGGCCCGCCGCCCGCACCCGTCTGAGCGGAAGGGGCACCGGGCGGCGGAGATGACCACGCGGCGGTCCTTGCGCTCGCCGCCCGCTGTCAGCTCTTCTCGTAGACGATCTCGACTCGGCGGTTCTTGGCGCGGCCGGCGGGGTCGTCCTTGCCGCCCTGCTCGTTGGGGGCGACGGGCTTGGTCTCGCCGTAGCCCCGGGCCTCGATCCGCGGGCCCGTCCCCGTCAGGGCGCCCGCCAGCTCGGCCTTGACCGCCTCGGCGCGCTGCTCGGAGAGCGTCAGGTTGGAGGCGGGGTCGCCGATGGAGTCGGAGTGCCCCGACACCTGGACGGCTCCCCGGGCGTCGCGGAGGCGGGGCGCCAGCTCGGCTATGCGGCGGCGCGCGGCGCCGGTGAGCGTCGCCTTGCCGAAGTCGAACAGGACGTCCGCCGAGATGCGGACGGTGACCTGACGCCCGCCGGCCTCTTCCTCCTCCAGGGGGACGACCGCCTGTTCGAGGTCGATGCCGCGCACGGAGGCGTCGGTTTCGATCGAAAGGACGCTCTGGGCCAGGTTCTGGTCCGGGGCTCCGGGGTCGGCCCCGGCGACGGCCGGGACCGCGAGCACGAGGGCCAGGGCGCCCGCGAGGACGGCCGGACGGCGCACGCGGCTCACCGCTCGACCGGGACGTCGCGGAAGGTGGGCCATGTGCCGATCTGCAGGTCGACGGACTTCACGTTCTCGGGCGGGGCGGCGAAGGTGAAGTAGAACGGGGTGGGCTGGTCGTTGGCCATGTTCGTGAAGATCTCGTCGGTCTGCAGCTCCTTGCCGCCGGAGTCCTTCACCACGACGTACCGCTTGAGGTTGACCGGGTCGATCAGCGCCGTGCCGAGGCCGTGCTCGCCGTTGAGGCGGTAGGCGTTGACGCGGGTCGGTCCGCCGGGGGGCACGTGCGGGGTGAGCTGCACGGTGAGGGTGGCGAGCCTCCCCTTCGCCCTGAGGCCCATGACCGCGATGTCGAGCTTGGCGCCCTGGGCGATCGGGCTGTCGAAGGTGCCCTTCACCACCGGCTTGGCGGCGTCGTCGAAGCTCGCGCCGCCCACGGCGCCCGCGGCCTTCCTGCCGCCTGCCGGGGAGGAGGACGAGGACGAGGACGAGGGCCCGTCCGTCCCCGGCAGGGAGCAGCCGGCCAGGCCGCCGGTGAGGAGCAGGGCCGTCGCGGTGGCGGCGCCCAGGCGATGTGCCAGGCCCATCGTCTATCCTTCCGATCGTCACATATGCAAACACTGTTTTCCGTGGCACGATGGCAGCGGATCCGCACAACCATGTGCGGTCGCGAATCTAGCGTTTGCATCTGTAAATCGTCAAGGGGGGCCGGTGAGGTGAGCGTCGCCGAGGACACGATCGCCCGGAACCGCGCGCTGCAGACCGAGTGGTACGGAGAGCCGCTCGGCGACCGCGTCCGGCCGCTGCTCGGCCGCCTCGGGATGTCGCAGTCGGGGCTCGCCGGCGTGCTCGGGCTCTCGGCGCCGATGCTCTCCCAGCTCATGTCGGGCCAGCGCGCCAAGATCAGCAACCCGGCCGTCCTGCACCGCCTGATGGCGGTCGAGGACCTCGTCGCCGCGCCCGGCTTCGACGCGCTGACCGCCGCCGGGGTCCAGGCGCGGCTGGAGGAGATCAAGGCGGAGTCGGCGGCCACGACGTCGGGGATGCGCGGCGCGGTCTCCGGGCGCGTCCCCGCCGGGCCCGCGTCGTCGAGCGCCGAGGGCGCGGCGGAGCGCGCGGTCGAAGGCGGGGCGCCGGAGCGTGCGGCCGGACGCGGGGCGGCCGAGCCGGCGCGGCTCGTCCAGGCCCTGCTGCGCGAGGTGGCGTCCGCCGCCGAGATCGAGGCGGCCGCCGGGCTCATCGCCGACCGCTTCCCCGATCTCGCCGAGGTGCTGCGGGTGTACGGGGCCGGCCGCACGAGCGAGGCCGAGGCGCACTTCGCCCGGACGGTGCTGAAGCACACGCCCGGCGATCGGGCGGCCATGCCGCAGCGGTCTCGTCTCGATTCAATTTGATCATAACGACTGGTTATGGGTCCCGGAGGCCGTGAAAGGGCGCTGAACGGGCTAAAGTCTGTGGTCAGGGTCACATGCGGGTCTGCCTGTTATGTATGTCACAGCTCCTGGCGGGTGGCGTAGGGTCGCTTCGCTGGAAGCGCACACGAGGCGTCACGGCCCGCATGCGGCACGGCCTCCGGCCGCCGCGCGCGGCCCGGCCGGGGCGCCCCGCCGCCGGCCGAGGCGCGAACGGCCGCATGGTGCGCGCGGACCGTGGTACGGGGACACGACGACCCGAGCTCAGGAGAGCGATCGATGACCACTGTGGAGGCGCCGGCCAAGTCGCGCGCCCAGATCAAGGAACGCACCCTCCGCAAGGACAACTGGCGCCTGTATCCGGTCACGACCTTCGTGATCTTCACGGCATGGGTGGTGTACGCGACCGTCCGGGCCTTCTGGGGCGCGGCCTTCTACGTGCCGGAGTTCCACTACCTGACGCCGTTCTACTCCCCGTGCCTGAACGAGATCTGCAACAACGTCACGGTGGACGGCCACACGGGCGACGCGGCGGAGTTCGGCACCTTCCTGCCGGCGGCCACCCGCGGCTGGATCCCCTTCGCGGCGATCTCGCTGCCGTTCCTGCTGCTGTTCCGGCTGACGTGCTACTACTACCGCAAGGCCTACTACCGCTCGTTCTGGGCGGCTCCGTCCGCGTGCGCCGTCCGCGAGCCGCACGGCAAGTACACCGGTGAGCGCCGCTTCCCCCTGATCGGCCAGAACCTGCACCGGTACTTCTGGCTCGCCGCCTTCGCGATCTCCCTGATCAACACCTGGGACGCGGTCCGCGCCTTCCACGGCAAGGACGGCGGGTTCGGCATCGGGCTCGGCACGCTCATCCTGGTCGCGAACGTGGTCCTGCTCTGGCTGTACACGCTGTCGTGCCACTCGTGCCGGCACATCGTGGGCGGCCGGCTGAAGAACTTCTCCAAGCACCCCTTCCGCTACCGGATGTGGGGCTGGGTGTCCAAGATCAACCAGCGCCACGGGATGTACGCCCTGATCACCCTGGGCTCGCTGGTGGTGGCCGACCTGTACGTCGCGCTGGTCGCCAGCGGCACCATCTCCGACCTGCGCATCTTCAACTGAGGCCAAGGAATCATGACTGAGATCGAGAGGCACCTCTACGACGTCGTGGTGATCGGCGCGGGCGGCGCCGGGCTGCGCGCGGCGATCGAGGCGCGCCTCCAGGGCAAGAAGACCGCGATCATCTCCAAGTCGCTGTTCGGCAAGGCCCACACGGTGATGGCCGAGGGCGGGGCCGCCGCGGCGATGGGCAACGTCAACGCCAACGACAACTGGATGGTCCACTTCCGCGACACCATGCGCGGCGGCAAGTTCATGAACAGCTGGCGCATGGCGGAACTGCACGCCAAGGAGGCCCCGGAGCGCATCTGGGAGCTGGAGCTGTGGGGCGCGCTGTTCGACCGCACCAAGGACGGCAAGATCAGCCAGCGCAACTTCGGCGGGCACGAGTACCCGCGGCTGGCGCACGTCGGCGACCGGACGGGCCTGGAGCTGATCCGCACCGCCCAGCAGAAGATCGTCGCCCTCCAGCAGGAGGACCACGCCGAGCACGGCGACTACGAGGCCAGGCTGAAGGTCTGGGCCGAGACGACGGTCACGCGGCTGCTGAAGGACGCCGACGGGAAGATCTGCGGCGCTTTCGGCTACGTCCGGGAGACCGGCAAGTTCGTCGTGTTCGAGGCGCCCGCGGTGGTGCTGGCGACCGGCGGCATCGGCAAGGCGTTCAAGGTCACGTCCAACTCCTGGGAGTACACCGGGGACGGGCACGCGCTGGCCCTGCTCGCGGGCGGATCGCTGCTGAACATGGAGTTCGTCCAGTTCCACCCCACGGGGATGGTCTGGCCGCCGTCCGTCAAGGGCATCCTCGTGACGGAGTCGGTGCGCGGCGACCGCGGCGTCCTGCGCAACTCCGAGGGCAAGCGGTTCATGTTCGACTACATCCCCGAGGTCTTCAAGAACCAGTACGCCACCACCGAGGAGGAGGGCGACCGCTGGTACGACGACCCCGACAACAACAAGCGCCCGCCCGAGCTGCTGCCGCGCGACGAGGTGGCGCGCGCGATCAACTCCGAGGTCAAGGCGGGACGCGGGTCGCCGCACGGCGGGGTCTTCCTCACCGTCGTCGACCGGATGCCGGGCGGCGCCGCTGAGATCGTCAAGCGGCTGCCCTCGATGTACCACCAGTTCAAGGAGCTGGCGGACGTCGACATCACCAAGGAGCCGATGGAGGTCGGCCCGACCTGCCACTACGTGATGGGCGGGGTGGAGGTCGACCCCGACACCGGCGCCGCCAAGGTGCCCGGCCTGTTCGCGGCGGGCGAGGTCTCCGGCGGCATGCACGGCTCGAACCGGCTCGGCGGCAACTCGCTGTCCGACCTCCTGGTGTTCGGCCGCCGGGCCGGGCTCGGCGCGTCGGAGTACGTGGACGGCCTCCCGGCGCGTCCCGCCGTCCCCGACGCCGAGATCGAGGCGGCGACGGCCGAGGCGATGGCCCCGTTCGAGCGGGAGGGCGGCGAGAACCCCTACGCCGTCCACGCCGAGCTGCAGCAGACGATGAACGAGCTGGTCGGCATCATCCGCAAGGAAGAGGAGCTGAAGCAGGCGATCGAGTCGCTCGGCAAGCTCCGCGAGCGGGTCGCGGCCGTCAGCGTCGACCCCGTCGCGGTCGGCGACGGGCGCGGCTACCACCCGGGCTGGCACCTCGCGCTCGACCTGCGCAACATGCTGCTGGTGTCCGAGGCGGTCGCGAAGGCGGCGCTGGAGCGCCAGGAGAGCCGCGGCGGCCACACCCGCGACGACTACCCGGCGATGTCGCCGGAGTGGCGGAAGGTCAACCTCGTCTGCTCGCTGGCCGGCGACCCGTCCTCGCCGCACGTCGAGCTGAGGCGCCAGCCGCTGACGCCGATGCGGCAGGACCTGCTCGAACTGTTCGACAACGACGAGCTGAAGAAGTACCTGACCGCCGAGGAGCTGCCGACGCCCCTCGCCGGGAAGGGCCCGGCCGGCGACGCGGAGGCCGCGCCGGAGCCGGACGCGGACGACGCCGCGGAGAACGAGGAGGACGGCCGATGAGCTACGAGGCGAGGTTCAAGGTCTGGCGCGGCGACGACGGCGCGGGCGAGCTCACCGACTACACCGTCGAGGTGAACGAGGGCGAGGTCGTCCTCGACATCATCCACCGGCTTCAGGCCACGCAGGCGCCCGACCTCGCCGTCCGGTGGAACTGCAAGGCCGGCAAGTGCGGCTCGTGCTCCGCGGAGATCAACGGCATGCCGCGGCTGCTGTGCATGACCCGGATGTCGACCTTCGACCCGGAGGAGACGGTCACCGTCACCCCGGTGCGCACCTTCCCGGTGATCCGCGACCTGGTCACGGACGTGTCGTTCAACTACCAGAAGGCACGCGAGGTCCCCTCGTTCGACCCGGGCGACGCCAAGCCGGGCGAGCTGCGCATGCAGCAGGTGGACGTCGAGCGCTCGCAGGAGTTCCGCAAGTGCATCGAGTGCTTCCTGTGCCAGAACGTCTGCCACGTCATCCGTGACCACGAGGAGAACAAGCCCGAGTTCGCGGGCCCGCGCTTCCTCATGCGCATCGCGGAGCTGGAGATGCACCCGGCCGACCAGGCCGACCGGCGCAACATCGCGCAGGACGACCACGGGCTCGGCTTCTGCAACATCACCAAGTGCTGCACCGAGGTCTGCCCGGAGCACATCAAGATCACGGACAACGCGCTGATCCCGATGAAGGAGCGGGTCGTCGGCCGCAAGTACGACCCGCTGGTGTGGCTCGGCAGCAAGCTCGGCATCGTGCGCAAGGGCGAGGACACCCCCTCCGCCTGACCGCACGGCCTTTCGCGAACGTCCCCCGCCGCCCCGCGCGACGGGGGGCGTTCGCGTTTCCGCCGCTCCCGTCACGGGGCGCCGTTCTGGCAGGCGGCGCTCCGTGGCCCGGCGGGCGGCGCGCCCCCGGCCCGCCGCCCGCCGTTCCGCCGTTCCCCGTGAACGCCGTGGACGCCGAGACGACCTCCGGCCGTGCACGCCGCGTCCAACACTGGCGCACCCTCGAATGTTCGAGTAGGGATAAGTGCACACAACGCGTGATTCAACCGTGATTCTTTACCGGGAGGCGGGAACGCTTCACGCCCTTTAGCGTTGTGGTCATGAGCGCCCCCGAAGGTTCTTTCCTCGGCGATCTCACTCCGGCGGAACGCGAGGAACTGGCGGCCCGCGGCCGCGTCCGCGAATTCGCCCGGGGGGAGATCCTCTTCGCAGAGGGGGAGGACCCCGGCTGGGTGGCGATCCTGCTGCGGGGCCGGGTCAAGGCGTGCGCCTACCGCGAGATGGGCGGGGAGACGCTCCTGGCGGTGCGCGGTCCGGGGGCGCTGCTCGGCGAGGTCGCCGCGATCGACGGGCTGCCCCGCTCGGCGACGGTCACGGCGCTCGAACCGGTGCGGGCGCTCGCGGTGACGGCCGACGAGTTCATGGCGTTCCTCCAGGCGCACGGGCGCGTCTCCGTCCTCATCATGCGGATGCTGTGCCAGCGCTGGCGCGACGCCGACCGCAAGCGCGTCGAGTTCGGCATGTTCGACGCGACGGGCCGGGTCGCGCAGCGCCTCGTCGAGCTGGCGGAGCGGTTCGGCGTTCCCTACGACCGGACGGGCGCGGCGGGCGGCGACAGCCTCCAGATCACGCTGAACCTCTCGCAGGAGGAGCTGGCGAGCTGGGTGGGCGCGTCCCGCGAGGCGGTCAGCAAGGCGCTGCGCACGCTGCGCCGGCACGGCTGGATCGAGACGGGCCGCCGGCGGGTCATCGTGCACGACCTGAAGGCCTTACGCCGCCAGGCGCGCTGAACCGCCGCCAGGCGCGCTGAACCGCCGCCGGGCGTGCTGACCCGGTGCGCGGCAGGGGCCGCGGTGGCCCGTACGCTGTGCAGGATGCAGTTGCAGCAGCTCGCCTACTTCGTCGCGGTCGCCGAGGTACGCCACTTCACGCAGGCCGCCGAGCTGCTGCGCGTCGCGCAGCCTTCGCTGTCCAAGCAGATCCGCGCGCTGGAAGGCGAGCTGAACGTGTCGCTGTTCAGCCGCGCGCGGGGAAACATCACCCTGACTCCCGCCGGCGAGGCGCTGCTTCCCCTGGCGAAGCGCATACTGGCCGATGTCGACACCGCCCGCCTGGAGGTGCAGGAGCTGGTCGGCCTCAAGCGCGGGCGGGTCCGGCTCGGCGCGACGCCGTCCCTGTGCGCGGGCCTGCTGGCGGACGTCCTGCGCCGCTTCCACGACACGTACCCGGGGATCCAGCTCATCGTCGAGGAGGGCGGCTCCCGGGACCTCGTCCGGGAACTCACGCGCGGCTCCCTGGACATGGCCCTGGTCATCCTTCCCCTGCACGGCGACCCGCCCCTGGACACCACGCCGATCCTGCGCGAGTACCTGGTGGTGGCGTCCCCGGCGGGTCCCGAGCCGGGCGCTCCGGAGCGGCTGCCGAAGACCCCCCAGCTCCCGCGCCGCTCGTACCTGCGCATCCAGGACCTGCGGAACCGCCCGCTGGTGATGTTCCGTCCCGGCTACGACCTGCGCGAGGCGACCATCAGCGCGTGCAGGGCCGCAGGGTTCGAACCGAGGTTCGCGGTCGAGGGCGGCGAGATGGACGCCGTCCTGCGCTTCGTGGAGGTCGGCCTCGGGATCGCGGTCGTCCCCAGCATGGTGCTGGCCGGGCGCCCCGGCCTGCGCGGGACGCCGCTCGTCCTGGCCGACGACGAGGCGCGCCGCGGCCGCCACGGTCCCGGCCTGCTCCGCACCATCGCGCTCGCCCACCGCAAGGACGTCGAGCTCACCCACGCGGCCCGCGCGTTCCAGGAGACCCTCCAGGAGTTCCTCGTGGAGGCGGCCCTGGCGGGCAGCCTCCCGGCCGGCGTGGAGACCCTGGTCGACGCCTAGTCAGCCCTGCTGGAGGGCCACGTAGTCGGGCGGGACGAGGTGGGGCGGGTTGGCCGCCTGGGTGGCGTCGGGCTCGATGATGCGGAACATGTCGAAGAGGACGATCGGCACCTCGCGGCCCAGCACCTTCTGGACGAGGCCCGTGGAGTGCAGGTGGCGCGCGGCGTCGATGCAGAGGTCGTCGAAGTGGGCGCAGAGCCGTTCGTCCTGCTCGTCCTCCGCGTCGTCGCCCGGCTCGTACCAGAGGCCGAGGCGCTTCACCTCCTCCAGGTAGAGGGCGGTGCCCTCGGGGTCGGCGGGGTGGTGGCCCGCGGGTCCCGCTTCCTCCAGCAGCATGTAGGCGTAGCTCCAGCGCACCTCCAGCGGGTCCTCGGAGGAGCGTTCGAGGTTCTGCCGGACGTTGCTCTCGGTGTTGTAGCCGATCGCCATGTACGGGTCGTAGGGGTAGTCCCAGAGTTCGTGGACGGTCGAGAACTCGCCGTGCGAGATCCGGAGCGAGATGACGTAGATGTCGGGGCGGAGGGCCTCGGGGAACGCGTGCAGGGAGTCTTCGGCGGCCCGGCGCAGGTGCTGCTGGAGGGTCAT
This sequence comes from Actinomadura verrucosospora, assembly GCF_039540335.1. Classification (NCBI taxonomy): domain Bacteria; kingdom Bacillati; phylum Actinomycetota; class Actinomycetes; order Streptosporangiales; family Thermomonosporaceae; genus Actinomadura; species Actinomadura verrucosospora. Next base: position 183,769 of record NZ_BAABEV010000012.1, read on the forward strand.
CCCCTCATGATCGCGGATCGAGGGAGCGGAGCCGGGCGACGACCCCGGCGGTCTGCGGGGTCCGGAGGTCCTCGAAGATGGCGAGGGCGCGCAGCCAGCAGTCGCGGGCGGCGTCGGGGCGGGACATCTGCATGTGGGCGCGGCCGAGGTTGTAGAGCGCCTCGCCCTGGCCGGGGCGGTCGCCGAACTCGCGGAAGACGTCCAGCGCCTTCTCGTAGTGGACGATGGCGGTGTGCAGGCGGCGCAGGCCGTGGTGGGCGTAGCCGAGCCCGTGCAGGGCCCAGCCGAGGGTCCGGCCGTCGGCCTCCAGTGCGATGCCGTGGGCCTGCTCGAAGTGGTCCAGCGACGAGCCGAAGTCGGCGAGCCCGGCGTAGGCGTAGCCGAGGGCCGTCAGCGCCCGCCCGGTGTCGCGGCGGTCGCCCACCGCGGCGGCCAGCAGGACCGACCGGCGGTGGTGGACGACCGCCTCGCGGTACCGGCGCAGGCGGCGGCAGGCATAGCCGAGCCCGTGCAGGGCCCACGCCTCGCCCCGGACGTCCCCCAGCCGGGAGAAGACCTCGCACGCCGCGGTGAACAGCTCGGCGGACTCCTCGAACCGCCACCGGTTCTGGCTGGCGTAGCCGAGGCCGCCGAGCACGTAGGCGACGCCGCGGTCGTCGCCGAGGAGGCGCGCGGACGCGAGGCCCCCGCGGAGCGCCTCGCTCCAGTCGGTCCAGGGGCCGCGGAAAAGGGTGAGGGGGAGCCGCCAGGCGATGTCGTGGTGGCCCTCGGCGGCGGCGGCCTGGGCGGCGGCGACCAGGTTGGGCCGCTCGGTCTCGCACCAGCGGCGGGCCTCGGCCGCGGAGGCGAAGCGCAGGGCGCGGTCCGGCTCGTCCGGCAGCGGCGGGGCGGTGACGCGGTCGGGGGACAGCAGGCGGCGCGCGTTGCCGGCGGTGCCGAGGTACCAGCCGAGGACGCGGCGGACGGCGGCCGAGCGCTCGTGCGGCGCGAGCCCTGAGCCGGGGGCGGCGTCGGGGTCGAGGACGGGCACCCCGTACCGGCCCTCGGCGCGCTCCGCCAGGCCGAGGTCGCCGAGCAGGAGCCGCGCCTCGGCGTCGGGGACGTCGATGAGGGCGGCCGCGGCCGGGACGGAGATCTCCGCGCCGGGGTGCAGGGCGAGCAGCCGGAGGACCCGGTCGGTGTCCGCATGCGGCCAGGAGTCCGGCGGCCGCATCCAGGCCCGTTCCCGCAGCTCCTTGACCGCGACCAGGGCGGGGCGGAAGGCGGCCGCGCGGCACGCGGGGTTCTGCCGCACGACCTCCTCGAAGAACCAGCCGGAGGCGATCAGCGCGAGGACGCCGGGGGAGGCGCGCAGCGCGTCCTTCAGGGGGGCGGCGGCCAGCAGCCGGAACGCCGTGTTGATGGCGGTGCCGGCGACGCCGTGGTCGTCGTGGTGGATCTCGCCGGCGTGCACCGCGACGCGGACCCTGATGCGGGCGTCCGGCGGCGCGGCGCCGTTGTGCCGCTCCAGCAGGGCGGCCAGCCGCGCCGGGAACGGGCCGGCCAGCAGTTCCTTCGGCACGTCCGGACGGATGAGGATCATCGCCCCGTCGCCCCGGTCCTCGCAGTAGCAGGAGGCCGCGGGCACGCCGGACTCGTCGAGGGCCCGCCGTAAGGCCCGGTATAAGCCCGCCCGGACGGCGAGCTGGCCCCCGTTCGTGCGGCGGCCGTAGCCCTCGACGTCCAGGCACAGGATGGTCCGGTGCACCGCCGGGCCGGCGCCGCCTGCACAGTGCATCAGCTCGTGCATATGCACCCCCTTATGCATGTGCGGCAGCATGCTACGGCAAGATCAGCCCCTGTCGAAGCGCGTGAGCGGAGCGGCCCGGCGCCGGATCAGGCGGTCAGCAGGCCCTTCAGCAGCCGGGCGCGGGCCTCGTCGTCGCCGCCCTCCGGCGGATGCCAGGGGCAGGCGACGTCCAGGGCGGCCACCCGGCCGGTGGCCATGATCCGCCGGACGGACGCGACGACCGCGTCGGCGGAGGGCCCGCCGCCGACCGGGAACTTCAGCCCGGGCAGGTCGGCGGCGTCGATGACGTCCACGTCGACGTGCAGCAGCAGGGGGCCCGGAGGCAGCGCGACGTCGTCCACGGGGCAGACCCTGACCTGCGAGGACGCGAGGAACTCCGCCTCGGCCGGGTCGAGGTCGCGGGCGTCCACCAGGACGGCGCGGTCCTCCGGCAGCGTGCGCAGGCCCAGCCGGTCGGGGAGGAGCGCGGTGTCGGCGCCGAGGATCTGCCGGAGCGGCATCCCGCCGATGTAGCCGGACGTCGAGCTGTCCACCGTGTGGACGTCGCCGTGCGCGTCGAACCAGACCACGGAGGCGTCCACCCCCGCCTTCTGCACGCCCGCGAGGACGGCCTCGGCGGTCAGGCAGTCGCCCGACACCACGCGCGGCATCGAACCGCCGTCGATCTGGCGGGCGACCTCGGCGACGACGGGCTCGAACAGCGCCGCGACGCGCTGCCACACGTCGCCGTCGGGCAGGTCCGGCGTCACGGGGACGACGTCGAGGCCGGAAAGGGGGAAGGACGCGTCGGGGAGCCGTTCGTCCTGGTGGTAGGGGAGGAGTGTGACCGTCATGCGGACACATTAGAACGGTCCCGCCCGGTACTCCGGGCGGGACCGAGAACAGCGGCGGCCGGGATCGCTCCCTCTGCCGCGCCCGCTACCGCTTCTTCCCGCCGGCGGTCGCCTTCAGGTAGTCGTGGTTCAGCCGGCCGATGACGTCCAGCGGGATGCCCTTCGGGCAGGCGACGGTGCACTCGCCGGTGTTGGTGCAGCCGCCGAAGCCCTCCTCGTCGTGGGTGTCCAGCATGGACACGACGCGGTCCCAGCGCTCGGGCTGGCCCTGCGGCATCAGGCCGAGGTGGGTGACCTTGGCGCCGAGGAACAGGGCGGCCGAGCCGTTCGGGCAGGCCGCGACGCAGGCGCCGCAGCCGATGCACTCGGCGGCCTCGAACGCGCGGTCGGCGTCGGGCTTCGGGACGGGCGTCGAGTGCGCCTCGGGGGCGGTGCCGGTCGGCGCGGTGATGTAGCCGCCCGCCTGGATCATCCGGTCGAACGCCGACCGGTCGACCACCAGGTCCTTGACCACCGGGAACGCCTTGGCGCGCCACGGCTCGACGTCGATGACCTCGCCGTCCTTGAACTTGCGCATGTGGAGCTGGCACGTGGTGGTGGCGCGCTCCGGGCCGTGCGGGGTGCCGTTGATGACCAGCGAGCACATGCCGCAGATGCCCTCGCGGCAGTCGTGGTCGAACGCGACCGGCTCCTCGCCGGAGGCGATGAGCTTCTCGTTGAGGACGTCCAGCATCTCCAGGAACGAGGCGTCGGGGGAGACGTCGTCGAGCTTGTACTCGACCATCCCGCCCTTGTCCTGCGGGCCGCTCTGGCGCCAGACGCGCAGTGTGAGCTTCATGATTACTTGTACGACCTCTGCGTGGGCTTGACGTACTCGAAGTTGAGGGCCTCCTTGTGGAGGACGGGCTTCGCGCCCTCCCCGGCCCATTCCCAGGCGGCGACGTAGCCGAAGTTCTCGTCGTCGCGCTTGGCCTCGCCCTCCTCGTCCTGGCTCTCGGCCCGGAAGTGGCCGCCGCAGGACTCGGCGCGGTGCAGCGCGTCGATGACCATCAGCTCGGCCAGCTCGAAGAAGTCGGCGACGCGGCCCGCCTTCTCCAGCTGCTGGTTCAGCTCCTCGCCCTTGCCGGTGACCTTGACGCGCGTCCAGAACTCCTCGCGCAGCGCGGGGATGAGGTCCAGCGCCTTGCGCAGCCCCTCCTCGGTGCGCTCCATGCCGCAGTACTCCCACATGATGTGGCCGAGCTCGCGGTGGAAGGAGTCGACGGTGCGGTCGCCGTCGATCGACAGCAGCCGCTCGATCCGCGTCCGCACCCGCTCCTCCGCCTCGCTGACCGCCGTCTCGGCGACCGGGGGGAGGCTGTTGCGGGCGATGTAGTCGCCGATGGTGTTCGGCAGGACGAAGTAGCCGTCCGCGAGGCCCTGCATCAGCGCGGAGGCGCCCAGCCGGTTCGCGCCGTGGTCGGAGAAGTTCGCCTCGCCGATGACGAACAGGCCCGGGATCGTGGACTCCAGGTCGTAGTCCACCCACAGGCCGCCCATCGTGTAGTGGACGGCCGGGTAGATGCGCATCGGCGTGTCGTAGGGGTTCTCGCCGGTGATGCGCTCGTACATCTCGAAGAGGTTGCCGTACTTGGCCTCGACCTTGTCCCGGCCGAGGCGCGCGATCGCGTCGGCGAAGTCGAGGTAGACGCCGAGCCCGCCGGGGCCGACGCCGCGCCCCTCGTCGCAGACGTTCTTGGCCGCGCGGGAGGCGATGTCGCGCGGGACGAGGTTGCCGAAGGACGGGTAGATGCGCTCCAGGTAGTAGTCGCGCTCGTCCTCGGGGATGTCGTAGGGCCTGCGGGTGTCGCCGGCCTTCTTCGGCACCCACACGCGGCCGTCGTTGCGCAGCGACTCCGACATCAGCGTCAGCTTCGACTGGTGGTCGCCGCTGACCGGGATGCACGTCGGGTGGATCTGGGTGTAGCAGGGGTTGGCGAACAGGGCGCCGTGCCGGTGGGCGCGCCAGGACGCGGTGACGTTCGAGCCCATCGCGTTCGTGGACAGGAAGTACACGTTGCCGTAGCCGCCGGACGCCAGCACCACCGCGTCCGCGGTGTAGTGCTTGACCTCGCCGTTGATCAGGTTGCGGACGACGACGCCGCGCGCCCGCCCGTCCTCCATGATCAGGTCGAGCATCTCGTGCCGCGGGTACAGCTCCACGTTCCCGGCGTCCACCTGCCGCATCAGCGCCTGGTAGGCGCCGAGGAGCAGCTGCTGGCCCGTCTGCCCGCGCGCGTAGAACGTGCGGGAGACCTGCGTGCCGCCGAAGGAGCGGTTGTCGAGCAGGCCGCCGTACTCGCGGGCGAACGGGACGCCCTGCGCGACGCACTGGTCGATGATCTGCCGCGAGATGTCGGCGAGCCGGTACACGTTGGACTCGCGGGACCGGAAGTCGCCGCCCTTGACCGTCTCGTAGAACAGCCGGTACACGCTGTCGCCGTCGTTGCGGTAGTTCTTGGCGGCGTTGATGCCGCCCTGCGCTGCGATCGAGTGGGCGCGGCGCGGGGAGTCCTGGAAGCAGAACTGCTGGACGTGGTAGCCGGCCTCGCCGAGGGTGGCGCCGGCCGAGCCGCCGGCCAGCCCCGTCCCGATGATGATGATCTTCTTCTTGCGCTTGTTGGCCGGGTTGACCTGCTTGGCCTCGAACTTGCGGGTCGTCCAGCGCTCCTCGATGGCGCCCGCCGGGGCCTTGGCGTCGGCGATCGGCTCGCCGGGCGTGTAGAAGGCGGTGGTCATGTCGTCAGCTGCCATGGATCAGCTCACCCATCCGAACGTGATGGAGACGGGGACGGCGACGAAGCCGAGCGTGACGAGCGCGGCAGTGGTCGCGGCGAGGCCCCTCAGGGCGTTGTGGCTGCGCGGCGTGCGCAATCCCAGCGTCTGGAACGCGCTCCAGATGCCGTGGTTGAGGTGGAGCCCCACGAGCAGGACCGCGACGACGTACCAGACCGTGATGTACCAGCGGGACGGGTCGAAGTCGGCGACCATCCGCTCGTAGGGAGTGGCGTCGGCGCCCTTGGGGTTCAGGGCGAAGAACGTGAGGTCCAGCAGGTGCCAGATGATGTAGACGGCGATGATGATCCCGCCGTACCGCATCGTCCGGACGGCGTAGCCCTGCGCGTGCGACTTCTTCTTCGACTGGTACTTCACGGGGCGCGCGTGCGCCGCGCGCTTGGCGAGCGACACCGCCGACCACATGTGCAGCACGACCGAGACGCCGAGCACCAGCTCGAGGGCCGTCAGCACCGTCCGCCGCGGCACCGCGGGCTCGCCCATCGTGCGCAGCCACTCGGCGTAGTGGTTGAAGTCCTCCGCGCCGAGGAAGATCTTCAGATTCCCGATCATGTGCAGGACCAGGAACAGCACGAGGATGCCGCCGGTGACGGCCATCACGGCCTTCTTGCCGACGGTCGATCGGTAGATCGCAGGTATCGCTATAGCCACGACCTGCACGTTATGTCCGGCTCGGCGATTCGTTCCAAGTCATGAGCGCACTGGTGGCGATAGCCGCAGGCTATGAACACACGCCGCACGCGCCTTGTGGCCGTTCCGTGACCCGGGTGCGGGTGAGGGACTTCACAGGCGGTGCGGGAACTCTGCCGGTGAGTGACCCAGAAGACATTGACGGAGGTCAGGGGCTTGTGGTCAGCGCCCTGGGCGCTCCGATTCGCCCTGCCGCGACAGCAGCAGGACGGCGAGGTCGTCGGTCAGGGCGTCGCCGTTGAGGCGCTCCACCTCGGCCACCAGGGCGTCGATCAGCGACCGTCCGGCCGCGCCGCGGGTGCGCGCGGTGCGGGCCAGGCCGACCAGGCCCTCGGTGCCGAGCCGGTCCGAGCCCTCGCCGACCCGCCCCTCGATCAGGCCGTCGGTGTAGAGCATCAGGCCCCACGACTCGCCGAGGTCGATCTCGGTGGTCGGCCACTCGGCGCCGGGCACCAGGCCGAGCGCCGGGCCGTGGGCGTAGTCGGGGAGCGCCGCGACCTCGCCGCCCTCGCCCGGCGCCCCGCGGAACAGCAGCGGCGCGGGGTGGCCGGCGAGGTGCATCCGCGCGGTCCGCCGGGACGGCGCGATCGTGACCATGCAGAGGGTGGTGAAGATCTCCTCGCTGCGCCGCTCGTGCCCGAGGACGGTGTCGAGGGTGCCGAGCAGCTGCTCGCCGGTGTGCCCGGCGAGGACGAGCGTCCGCCACGCCATGCGGAGCTGGACGCCGAGGGCCGCCTCGTCAGGGCCGTGCCCGCAGACGTCCCCGATCACCAGGTGGACGGCGCCGCCCTCGGTCTGCACGGTGTCGTAGAAGTCGCCGCCGAGCAGCGCCCGCCGCCGGCCGGGCCGGTAGCGGGTGTGGTGCCGCAGCGTCGGGTCCTCGATCAGCGGGACCGGCAGCAGGCCGCGCTCCAGCCGGGCGTTCTCGCGGCCGAGGATGCGGGCCTCCACGAGCCGCCGCTCGGTCTCCTCCGAGCGCTTGCGCTCTATCGCGTAGCGGATCGCGCGGGCCAGCAGCGGCCCGTCGATCTCCTGCTTGACCAGGTAGTCCTCGGCGCCCGCGGCGACCGCCTGGACGCCGAGGCGGCCGTCGTCCAGGCCGGTCAGCACGACGACGGCGGCCGGGCCGGACAGCGCGAGCACCCGCCGCAGCCCCTCCAGCCGGTCGATGCCGGGCGTGGACAGGTCGACGATGATGCACTGGACGCGCCGCGTCAGCATGCGCCGGGCGGCGTCCAGGTCGCAGGCGACGGTGATCCCCGCGTCCAGGCCGCTGTCGGCGAGCATCTTCTCCACCATGAGCACGTCGGTGGGGTCGTCGTCGATGAGGAGCAGCTCGATCCTGTCCTCGGTACCTGGCGTGAGGGGATGCGTCTGGTGACTGATGGTGCTCACAGGGCTTCCGGAAAGTCGGGCTGGCGACGGCACTGGCAACGACCGCGTCGTCCCGCTCGTCCCCGCGGAAACGGGGAGCGGCACGGGCCGCGCCGGGGCAGCGGCGTGGGCCTAGCCGCCAAGGGTCCCGGCTCATGGAGCGGAGGAAGCATCGCTCCGTACGGTGACGACCTTAGCGTGTCCACGCGGCCGGGCGCACCCCCTGAGCCCGCCTTTGTCGGTGCTTCCGGACGGACCGAAACCCGTTTGCGCTGCTGAAAAACCAGTCGTGTGCCGGGAGTTCCCCTGCATAACCTTCGTCGGGTGAAGCCGTTGCCGGTGAAAGATCCTGGCGGCCCCGACCACGTTGTGCGAGGGCGGACGACGTCCCCCGACCCTTGGAGCGCCTCCCGCGCCGATCGAGGATCCCCCGCGCGCTACCTGCTGTCGCTGCTGCGCGCCCAGTGGCGCAGCGTGACCGCGGGCGCCCTCTTCGGCGTGGCCTGGATGCTGAGCCAGGCCCTGATGCCCGCCGCGCTCGGCCGCGCCATCGGCGACGGCGTCGCGGCGCGGGACGAGGGCGCCCTTCTGACGTGGGCCGCCGTCCTGCTCGGCCTCGGCGCCGTGCAGGCCGTGACGGGCGTGCTCCGGCACCGGTGCGCCGTGTTCAACTGGCTGTCCGCCGCGTACCGGACCGTCCAGCTCGTCACCCGGCAGGCCACCCGCCTCGGCTCGACGCTGCCGAAGCGGCTGAGCGCCGGCGAGGTGGTGAGCGTCGGGCTCTCCGACGTCTCGCACATCGGCGACACCATCGACATCGCGGCGCGCGGGTCGGGCGCCGTGGTGTCGATCGTCGTCGTGGCCGGCATCCTGCTGTCCACGTCGCCGCCGCTCGGTCTGATCGTGCTGGTCGGCGTCCCCCTGATCCTGGTGGCGGCGGCCCCGCTGCTGCGGCCCTACCGCGAACGGGAGCAGGCGCACCGCGAGCTGGTCGGCGAGCTGACCACGCACGCCACCGACCTCGTCGCGGGCCTGCGGGTGCTGCGCGGGATCGGCGGCGAGGCCCTGTTCTCCGGCCGCTACCGCGCCGAGTCCCAGCGGGTGCGGGAGGCGGGGGTGGCGGTCGCGCGGGCCGAGACGCGGATGAGCGGCGCCGAGGTGCTGCTGCCCGGCCTGCTGATCGCGCTGGTCACCTGGGCCGGCGCCCGGTTCGCCGCGCGGGGGGAGATCGGCGTCGGCGAGCTGGTCGCGTTCTACGGGTACGCGGTGTTCCTGATCGTCCCGCTGAAGACGCTCGGCGAGGCCGCCAGCAAGATCACCAAGGGGCTGGTGGCGGCGGGCCGGGTCACCGCGCTGCTGCGGCTCGACCCCGAGCTGCCCGCCGCCGGGACGGCCCGTCCGGCGGCGGACGCCGAGCTCGTCGACATCGCCTCGGGGCTGGTCGTGCGGCCGGGCCGGATCACCGCGGTCGCCGCGGCCGACCCGCGCGACGCGCAGGCCGTCGCCGACCGCCTCGGCCGGTACGCCGACGGCGAGGTCGACTTCGGCGGCGTCCCGCTGCGCGCGGTCGCGGACGTCCGCGAGCGGATCCTGGTCGCGGTCAACGAGGACCGGCTGTTCTCCGGCCCGCTGGCCGAGTCGCTCGCACCGGACGCCGGCGAGCCCGCGCTCCGGGCGGCGATCCGCGCGGCCTGCGCCGAGGACGTCGTCGACCCGATCGGGCTCGACGCGCACGTGGCGGAGGCCGGACGGGAGTTCTCCGGAGGCCAGCAGCAGCGCCTCCGCCTGGCCAGAGCGCTCGCCGCCGACCCCGACGTGCTCGTCCTCGTGGAGCCGACCAGCGCGGTGGACGCGCACACCGAGGCGCGCATCGCCGCCAGGCTCGGCGAGGCGCGCGCGGGCCGCACCACCGTGGTGTGCACGACGAGCCCGCTGATGCTGGACCGCGCCGACCATGTCGCCTTCGTCCGCGACGGCCTGGTCGTCGCGGAGGGCACGCACCGGGAGCTGCTGGACTCCGAGCCGCGCTACGCGGCGACCGTCACCCGCGGCGAGACCACGGAAAGGGCGGGCACATGAGCGCCCGGATACTGCCCGTCGCGACGCCCGCGCAGGTGCGGGCCTACGCGCGGCGGCTCGTCCTCCGGCACCCGCGCGACCTCGCCCTGGTGCTGGCCCTGCACGCGCTGGCGGCCGTCACCGGGCTCGTCACGCCGCGCCTGCTCGGCTCCCTGGTGGAGGGCGTCCGCGACGGCCGCGCCGACATCGACACCACCGGCCTGGCCATCGCCGGGTTCGTGGTCGCCCAGGGCGTTCTGATCCGGTACGCCTACCTGGCGTCGGCGAGGCTGGGCGAGCGGGTGCTGGCCGAGCTGCGCGAGGAGTTCGTCGACCGCGTCATGGCCCTGCCGCTGTCGACGGTCGAGCGCGCCGGCACCGGGGACCTGGTCACCCGCGCCTCCCGCGACGTGGACACGCTGAGCACCTCCGTCCGGTACGCGATGCCGGAGACCCTCGTCGCCATCGTCGTGGGCGGGTTCACCGTCGCCGCGCTGATGGTCAACGGGCCGCTCGTCGCGCTGCCCGCCCTGGTCGCGGTGCCGTTGCTGGTGGCGGTGATGCGCTGGTACCTGCCCCGCGCCCACAAGGGCTACCTGCGCGAGAACGCGGCATGGGCGGGCATCGCCGACGGGCTGACCGAGACCGTCCAGGGCGCCCGGACCGTGGAGGCCCTCGGGCTCGCCGAGCGGCGGCACGAGCGCGGCGACGCCGACATCGCGGCGTCCTACGAGGTCGAGCGGTACACGCTGCGGCTGCGCACGGTGCTGTTCCCGGTGATGGAGATGAGCTTCGTCCTCCCCGTGGTGTCGACGCTGCTCGTCGGCGGCCTGCTCTACATCAACGGCATGGCCACGCTCGCGCAGGTGACCGCCGCGACGCTGTACGCCCAGCAGCTCATCGAACCGGTCGACACGCTCATGCAGTGGCTGGACGAACTCCAGCTCGGCGGCGCGTCCCTGGCCCGGCTGCTCGGCGTCGGCGAGGTCCCGCCCGACCGATCGCCGAACGGGGACCGCCCCGCCGGGGAGCGGATCGCGGCGCGCGGCGTCCACTACTCCTACCGTCGCGGCCACGACGTCCTGCACGGCGTGGACCTCGACCTGAGACCGGGCGAGCGCCTGGCGATGGTGGGGCCCAGCGGCGCGGGCAAGTCGACGCTCGGCCGCCTCCTCGCCGGCGTCGACGGGCCGCGCGCGGGCGCGGTCACCGTGGGCGCGGGCGGCGGCGTCCCGCTGGTCGAGCTGCCCCTGGACGACCTGCGCGGCCACGTCGCGCTGGTCACCCAGGAGCACCACGTGTTCCGCGGCACCCTCCGCGAGAACCTCGTGATGGCCCGCGAGGGCGCCTCCGACGACGACGTCCGCCAGGCCCTGGCCGCCGTCGACTGGGACGGCCCCGGCCTCGACGCCGTCGTCGGCTCGGGCGGCGAGCCCCTGTCGCCCGCGCAGGCCCAGCAGCTCGCGCTGGCCCGGCTCGTCCTCGCCGACCCGCACACGCTCGTCCTGGATGAGGCGACGTCCCTGCTCGACCCGCGCGCGGCCCGCCGCCTGGAACGCTCGCTCGCCGCCGTCCTGGACGGCCGGACCGTCGTCGCCATCGCCCACCGCCTCCACACCGCCCACGACGCCGACCGCGTGGCCGTGGTGGAGGACGGCCGCATCACCGAACTGGGCACCCACGAGGAACTCCTGGAGGCCCGGGGCTCCTACGCAGCCCTCTGGGCCTCCTGGAGGAGCTGAGTCCTTCGGCGGCTACTGGCTCGCGAGCGCCTCTTTCAGGAAGTGGACCTGGATGTGGAGGAGGTTCTCGGCGACCACTTCCTGCGGGGTCATGTGGGTGACCCCCGACAGGGGGAGGACGGTGTGCGGGCGGCCGGCGGCCAGGAGGGCCGAGGACAGGCGCAGGGTGTGCGCGGCCACCACGTTGTCGTCCGCCAGACCGTGGATGATCATCAGTGGCCGCTTCAGGTCGGCGGCCCTGGCGAGCAGGGAGTTGTCGTCGTAGTTCTCCGGCTCCTCGTCGGGGTGGCCCAGGTACCGCTCGGTGTAGTGGGTGTCGTACAGGCGCCAGTCGGTGACCGGGGCGCCGGCGACGCCCGCGTGGAAGACGTCCGGGCGGTGCATGACGGCGAGGGCCGCGAGCCAGCCGCCGAAGGACCAGCCACGGATGCCGACGCGGTCGAGGTCGAGGGCGGCGGGGTGCTTGCGGGCCGCCTCGATCAGCGCGCTGATCTGGTCGTCCAGGACGGGGCCGACGAAGTCGCCGCGCACGGCGCGCTCCCAGGCCGGGCCGCGCCCGGGGGTGCCGCGCCCGTCCGCGATCACGACGGCGAAGCCCTGGTCGGCGAGCCACTGCGCCTCGCAGTACGAGCGCTGGACGGCGAGGACGCGCTGCGCGTGTGGCCCGCCGTAGGGGTCCATCAGGACGGGCAGGCGGCCGTCCCCGCGCTCCCAGCCGGTGGGCAGCACGACGGCGGTGCGCAGCTCGCGGTCGCCGGCGCGCAGCAGCTCCACCCGCGGCGTGATCACCGGGGTCTCGGCGAACGAGGCGACTGGGTGGACCGCGTTCGGCGTGCGCACCTCGGCCTGGGAGCCGAGGCGGTCCAGCCGCGCGCCCGAGACCACGGTGACGCCCCCGGACCGGGCGCCGCCGAAGACGCCCCGCCCCTCGCTGAGGCGGGTCACCTCGCCGTTCTCGTAGGAGTAGAGGTGGACCTCGGTGGGCTCCTCCCAGGCGGTGAAGAGGACCGACTCGCCGTCCACGCCGAGCACGGAGCGCAGCTGGAGGCCGGCGGGCGTGACCGGCTCGCCCGCGACCGTGAGGCGGCGGGTGTCGGTCGCGGCGTCCTCGGTGGCCCAGACGAGGTCGCCGCCGTGCGTGCGGACGGGCAGGCCGGGGATGACCTCCGTCCAGACGGGGTCGTGCTCGGTGTGCAGCAGCGCGGTCTCGCCGTTGGTCGGGTCGACCCGCAGCACCCGCTGGGAGCGCTGGTCGCGGGGCTGCACGACGATCAGGAGGCCGTGCCGGTCCCAGACGGCGGTCACGAGGTAGGGGAACATGCCGCGGTCCCAGGCCACCGCCGTGCGCCCGCCGTCCACCTTCAGCAGCACCAGGGACACCAGGGCGTTCGGGGTGCCGGCCGCCGGGTAGGCGATCTCGGACGGCTGCCGGTCCGGGTTGGCCGGGTCGGCGATGTGCCAGCGCTGCACGGGCGTCTCGTCCACCCGCGCGACCAGCAGGGTCCCGCCGTCGGGCGACCACCAGTGGCCGCGCATCCGGCCCATCTCCTCCGCGGCGACGAACTCGGCGAGGCCGTAGGAGACCTGGTCGGACTCGGGCTCGACGAGCGCGCGGTCGTCCGCGCCGCCCATCTCCACGACCCGCAGCGTGCGGCCGGACACGTAGGCGATGCGGCGGCCCGCGGGGTCGGGGCGCGGGTCGAAGACGGGCGGCCGGGCGGGCAGCTCCCGCACGAGGGCGGTGTCGAGGTCGACGGCGTACAGGCGCCCGCCCAGGGTGAACACGGCCTGCCCCATGGCGCGGTCGGTCGCGTACCCGACGATGCCGCCCGCCTGCTCGCGGGCGCGCTCGCGCCGGGCCCGCTCCTCGGCGGGCAGGTCCTCCTCGCCGGGGACGTCCAGCGCGGCCGGGTCGGCGACGCACTCCTCCTCGCCGGTGGCGGTGTCCAGCGTCCACAGGCAGGTCACCGGATCGTCGCCGGCGCGGGTGCGCAGGAAGGCGACGCGCGACCCGTCCGGCGCGATCTGGAAGGCGCGCGGGACGCCGAGGCTGAACCGTCGCGTGCGGGCGCTCTGCCGCGGATAGCTGATGCTCATGGCAGCCGAGTCTGCCAGGACGGTCCGGAACTGCGGCGCACGGTGGCCTCCTGCCCTCTATGATCACGGGTCGTCGCGTGGTGGACGGGAATGTCCCGTGCCCGTGTCCGCGCTCGCGTAAGCTCAAAGCTTCCCCAAGCACTTCTGTCGTCGCGGGCTGAGGAGTATGTCAATGCCTGAGCTGCAGCCGGGTGACCCCCGGCGGCTCGGTTCCTACGAGATCGTCGACCGGCTCGGCGAGGGCGGCCAGGGCGTCGTCTACGGCGGCGTCGACGCCTCCGGGAACCGTGCCGCGATCAAGCTCCTGCGCGCCGACCTGGCCGGCGACACGATGGCGCGCAACCGGTTCGTCCGGGAGGCGCAGGCGGCCAAGCAGGTCGCGCGGTTCTGCACCGCGCAGGTCCTGGAGGCCGACGTCGCGGGCGACCAGCCTTACATCGCCAGCGAGTACGTGCCGGGGCCGTCGCTGTACAAGCAGGTCACCGAGACCGGCCCGATCAGCGGCGCGCCGCTGGACCGGCTCGCGATCGGCACCGCGACCGCGCTCGTCGCGATCCACCAGGCCGGCATCGTGCACCGCGACTTCAAGCCGCACAACGTGATCATGGCCCCGGACGGCCCCCGGGTGATCGACTTCGGTATCGCGCGGGCCCTGGACACCGGGCAGACCAACGCGACCAAGGCGATCGGCACCCCGTCCTACATGGCGCCCGAGCAGGTGGCGGGCGCCACCCTCACCGAGGCCGTGGACGTGTGGGCCTGGGCCACCACGATGGTGTTCGCCGCGACCGGGCGCCCGCCGTTCGGCGACGACACCGTCGTCGCGGTGATCAACCGGGTGATGAACGAGCCGCCGTCGCTGGACGGCGTGCCCGCCGACCTGCACCGGCTGATCGCGGCCTGCCTGGTCAAGGAGCCGGAGCGGCGGCCGACCGCGCAGCAGATCATGATGGCGCTGATCGGCAGCGGCCCGGGCGGCGCCGGGCAGACCCGCATGGACGACCCGGCCCAGGCCACCACGATGCTGGCGGAGGGGTCGACGCTCGCCGCGGGCGGCCTCGCCGGCGCCGGGATGATGGCGGGCGCGACCCAGCCGGGCCGCGGAGCGGCCCCCGTCGCGCCCCGCGACTACACCGGGACCCTGCCCCCGGCCGGGCCCCCGACGGGCGGCGGCCGTCCCCGGTACGACGACTGGGAGCCCGAGCGCAAGTCCAAGGCGCCGATCTTCGGCGCCATCGCCGCGATCGCGGTGCTGGCGCTGGTCGTGGGCCTGTTCATGGCGGCCCGGAGCGGTAGCGACTCCAAGGAGACCCCGCCCACCCCGACGGTCACCGACTCCGGGCCGGTCTCGGAGGAGCCGACGACCGAGCAGCCCGAGGAGCCCACGCCGACCCGCACCCGGACGCGCCAGAACACGCCGCCGCCGCGGACGTCCGAGCCGACGCAGGAGCAGCCGACCACCGAGGCCCCGACCGACCCGCCGACCACCGACACGCCGCCGAGCACGCCCACCAGTCCCGGAGGCGGCACGGGCGGGACCGGCGGCACCGGCGGCCCCGGCACCGGCGGGGGCGACGGTGGCACGGGAACGGGCGCCGGCGGCACCGGCACCGGCGGCGGCTGACGGGGGCCCGGGGAGGTCCTCCGGGATGCGCGGGGCAGGGCGGTCATCGCCGCGATGCCGGGCCCTGAGTAGGCTCGTGGACTATGAAGGAGCCGCGGATCCTGTTCGTCCACGCCCATCCGGACGACGAGTCCATCGGGACCGGGGCCAGCATGGCCAAATACGCCGCCGAGGGCGCCCACGTCTGCCTCGTCACCTGCACGCTGGGCGAGGAGGGCGAGGTCATCCCCGAGGATCTGCGCCACCTGGCCTCCGACAAGGAGGACGCCCTCGGCGAGTACCGGATCGGCGAGCTCGCCGCGGCCTGCGAGGCGCTCGGCGTCCGCGACCACCGCTTCCTCGGCGGTCCCGGTCGCTGGCGCGACTCCGGCATGATGGGCGCCCCCACGAACGACGACCCGCGCTGCTTCTGGCAGGCGGACGTCACGACCGCCGCACGCGACCTCGTGACCGTCATCCGGGAGGTCCGCCCGCAGGTGATCGTCACCTATGACGAGCGCGGCAACTACGGCCACCCCGACCACATCCAGGCGCACCGCGTCACGTGGCGGGCGTTCGAGCTGGCCGCCGACCCCTCCCACGAGGACGGCGCCGAGCCGTGGCGGGCGGCCAAGGTCTACGCCTACGCCGCGCCGCGCACCGTCCTCGCCCGCGCGATCGCGGTGATGCGCGAGGCCCGGCTGCCGTTCGCGCGCGTCGCGGGGCTGGAGGAGCTCGGTTCCGGCGTCCCGGACGGGGAGGTCACCACGGTCGTGGACGCCCGCGCCCACCTGCCCGCCAAGCTGGCCGCGCTGCGTGCCCACCACACCCAGGTCACGGTCGCGCCCGAGCAGGTCGGGCCGTTCTTCGCGCTGTCGAACAACCTGGGGCAGCAGGCGTTCGGCACCGAGTACTTCATCCTCCAGGCGGGCGAGCTCGGCCCGGTCGGCCCGGGCCGCCGCGAGCGCGACCTGTTCGCCGGTCTGGCGAGCGCGGGGGACTGACGGGCCCCGGTACGCTGGCGTCCGTGGACAAGGACGACCGGGCCCGGGTGCGGCTCGCCAAGGACGGCCGCCCGGCGGACGCCGGCGCGCACGACGCCGAGGCCGATGCCGCCGCGGTCGAGCCCGCCGGCGCGGGCGCGGCCGCGGAGGGCGGCGGGGCGTCCGCCGCTCCCGCGGACGGGGAGCGCCCCGGCGACGCGTTCGTGTCCGGCGCCGCCTACGCCGCGCTCGGCGTCCTCGGCGGCGTGTTCGGCGTCGTGGGCTCGTTCGCGCAGGACTGGTCCGTCGGCCCCGTCCCGCTCACGGCGCTCGTCCTGGTCGCGCTGGTCTTCGTGATGACGTGGGCGTCGGGGAAGGCGATGGGCGGGCGGCTCGGCGCGTTCGTCCCGGCGCTGGTGTGGGGCGTCGTGGTGTTCGTCCTGCAGATGCGCCGCCCCGAGGGCGATCTCGTCGTCTCGGCGACGCTGCCCGGGTACCTGTTCGTCATCGGCGGCATGGTCGCCGCCGTGGTCGGCATCATGCTGGTTCCGCCGGCCCGCCCGCCGGGCGAATGGATGCTCGGCAAGGCGGGCCGTTCCCGGGGGTAGCGGGTCCTCAGCTCGCCACGGGGGCGGGCTCGGAGTCCTTGTGGACGGGCGCGCCGGCCTTGTGGCCCTTGAGGGTGAGGCACGCGGCGGCGCTGAGCAGGACGACGCCGATGGGCAGCCACATCGTGGGCTTCATCGCGTGGACGAAACCGTGCGAGAACACCTGGCCGGCCAGCTCCTGGACGCGGTGCGCGACGCTCGGCGAGACGCCGGGCGGCAGCTGCTGCCGGGCCCCGCTCTGCCCCGCGCCGACCTCCAGGCCGCCCTTGGCGGCGTCCGCGAAGCTCTGCACGAAGCCGCCGCGCACGTCGGGCGGGAGGGCCGCCGACCGGGTCGCCGCCTCGTCGCGCAGCGACGACGCCAGCTGGTTCTGCAGGACGGCGCCGACCGCCGCGCTGCCGAGCACCGAGCCGACCTGCCGGATCGTGTTGTTGACGCCGGACGCGGCGCCCGCGAGGCGCGGCGGGACGTTCCGGGTCGCCTCGGTGGCCATCGGCGCGAACACGCCGCCGATGCCGAACCCGGACACCACGAGCGGGGCGATGAACGCGGTCCAGTCCGTCCCGACCTGCGCGATGATCACCATCCACGCCATGCCGACGGCGTACAGGGTCAGGCCGGCCATCAGGATGAACTTGCCGCCGATGCGGTCGGACATCCGGCCCGCGACCGGGGCGAGGAGCATCGACACCACCGACGACGGCGCCATGACGAGGCCCGCCTTGAGGGCGCTGAAGCCGAGCACCGACTGCAGGTAGATCGTCATCGGCAGGAACAGGCCGATCATGCCGACCGAGACGGCCGCGCCGACGAGGTTGAGGATCGTGAAGTTGCGGTCCTTGAACAGCGAGAACGGCACGAGCGGCTCGCGGTCCTGGCGTCCTCGCTGGTAGACCACGAAGATCACGAACAGCGCGAGACCGGCGGCGATCAGGCCCCAGATGCCCTCGTTCCACTCGTACTTCTGGCCCTCGGTCAGCGCGAACGTGAGGCAGAACAGCGCGGCGGACGCCAGCAGCACGCCCGCGACGTCGAACCGGTGCCGGACGGTGCGGGTGTGGCCGGGCAGGATCGGCACGGCCATGGCCAGCACGAGGATGCCGATCGGCAGGTTCACGAAGAAGATCCACCGCCAGTCGAGGCTGGTGACCAGCAGCCCGCCGACCGTGGGCCCGGCGATGGTGGACACGCCCGCCACCGCGCCCCAGACGCCGAGCGCGGCGCCGCGCCGCTCCGGGGGGAACACGCTGATGATGATGGACATGGTCTGCGGCATCAGGAGCGCGGCGCCGAGGCCCTGCACGGCGCGGGCCGCGATGAGCTGCGCCGGGTCCTGGGAGATCCCGCACACCAGGCTGGACAGCGTGAACACCGCGACACCGGCGATGAACAGGTTCTTCTTGCCCCACAGGTCGCCGAGGCGGCCGGCGGTGATGAGCAGCACCGCCAGCACCAGGATGTAGGCGTTGCCGACCCACAGCACCTCGTCCAGCGAGGCGTCAAGCTTGTCGATCATGCTCGGGATCGCGATGTTCACGATCGTCAGGTCGAGCAGTGTCATGAAGAATCCGAGGGAGAGCGTCAGCAGGATCGCCCAGGGATTGCCGCTCCATCTCTTCATCAGGCCCCCATCTCGTCGTCGTTCCGTCGTGGTCGGGGCCGCGGGTGGCAGATCGCCCGCGGCTCGGTGTCGTCGAAGGTGAGCCGGCCGGACTCCAGGTCCGCGACGAGCCCCCGCACGAAGTCCAGCTCCGACCGCAGGCGCGCGATCAGCCATTCCTGGTCGATCAGCTTGTAGCGCTCGATGCCCTGCTTGCGGAGCGAGTCGTGCGCGGTCTGGTGCGCCGCGAGCGCCGCCTCCAGGGAGACGCTCCGGTTGCGCAGGAGCCGTGCGACCTCGCCTTCCGGCAGCAGGTTGATGAACGCCAGCGCGGTGCCGAACAGCGGGAACTCCTCGGCGGGCCGGACGAGCAGTTCGGCGAGCCGGAACTGCGCCGCGTCGCGTCCGGCGCTGGTCACCGCGTAGACGGTGCGTTCGGGCCGGCGGCCCTCCCGGCTCGTCTCCAGCGGCTCGATCAGCCCGCCCGCGGCGAGCCGCTCCACCGAGTGGTAGAGCGACCCGTGCGTGATCTTGACGGCCTGGTCGTAGGCGTGGTCGCGGATGCGCTGCTGCATCTCGTACGGGTGCATGGGTCCGTCGCACAGCATGCGCAGCACGGTCAGCGCCAGCGGCGTGAGGGGTCTGGACATGGCTGCGGCCCTTATGGTCGAACTCGATTAGTCCACATAGACTAATCCACTCGGACCGCTCCCGTCATCTTCCCAGAAAAACGGGCATATTCGGGCAGGTCAGCGCACGGAGTCCACGGTGTTGGCGGCGCCGTTGCGGGCGACGTAGTCGCCGACCCGGTCCTCCCGGACGGCGGTGAACAGCTCTCCGACCCCATCGTCCTCCAGCAGTACGACACTCTGCCCGTCGCGCTCGGCCGGCCGGTCGACCGGGGCCGTCAGGTACTCCATCAGCGAGGTCCGCAGCAGCCGGTGCGCCAGACCGCGCATGGTGCCCGAGGTGACCGAGTCGTCCACGGTCGCCGAGCGGGTCGCGGCCCGCACGAACCGGTCGATCTTGATGGGGTTGCGGGTGTCCAGCGCCTTGGCGGCGAGCGCGTGCAGGAACGCCTGCTGGCGCTTGATCCGGTCGAGGTCGCCGCCCGGCAGGTTCCAGCGCTGCCGGACGAAGTCGAGCGCCTCGACGCCGTCCAGATGGTGCCGTCCGGCCTGCCAGGTCCGGTCGTGCATGGGGTCGTGGGTCGTCTTGGTGACGGTGACGTCCACGCCGCCGAGGGCGTCGGTCATCTTCACGAACCCGCCGAAGTCGAGCGCGGCGTAGTGGTCGACGCGGACGCGGGTGAGCTGCTCCACCGTCCGGATCAGCAGCGACGGCCCGCCGTAGGCGAACGCCGCGTTGATCTTGGTGAAGCCGTGCCCGGGGACGGGGACCCAGGCGTCCCGGGGGAGGGCGATCACCGACACCCGGTCGCCGTGCCCGGACAGGTGCACGAGCATGATCGTGTCGGCGCGGGCGCCCATCGAGGGCATGTCGGCGCGCCGGTCGGACCCGATCAGCAGCCAGTTCTCGCCGCGCCCGCTGGAGGCCGGGCGCCCGCCGGCGGTCGGCAGCGCGCCCGAGACCCGCCTGACCTCGCCGTCGTAGAAGCGTTGCAGGAGGTACAGGCCGCCCGCGAGCAGCAGCACGAGGCCCGTCGCCAGCCCCGCGCACCCGATGATCACCCGGCGCCGACTCCTGTTCCGCAGCATCCCCTCACCCTCGCGGCGGGGCGCGGGGGAGGCGGCCGCGCCGGGCGGGCGCTGGCCGACCCTTGGCGGAGACCGGGGTTTGCGATGACGGAAACGGGGGCCGGGAACGGGTGGAATGGAACGCCGCCGGGCGCCGTTGACCGGCGGCGTTCCAGGTCCTTCGACCGGGCCGGAGCGTCAGCCCTTGAGGGCGATCTCCAGCTGGTCGAGCGCCCAGTCGAGCTCGTCGCGCTCGATGACCAGCGGTGGGGCGAGGCGCAGCGTGGTCTCGTGGGTCTCCTTGGCGAGCACGCCGAGGTCCATCAGCCGCTCGCTGACCGGACGGGCCCTGCCGTGCAGCTCCACGCCCGCCCACAGGCCGCGCCCGCGCACCTCGCGGACGAGGTCGCCGGGCAGCCGCCCGAGCCGGTCGTGCAGGTGCGCGCCGAGCGTCCGGGAGCGCTCCTGGTACTCGCCGGTCTTCAGGATCGCGATGACCTCGCGCCCGATGGCGCAGGCCAGCGGGTTGCCGCCGAACGTCGAGCCGTGCTGGCCCGGCTTGAACACGCCGAGGACGTCCCGGTCGGCGACGACCGCGGACACCGGCATGATGCCGCCGCCGAGGGCCTTGCCGAGGATGTAGACGTCGGGCACGACGCCCTCGTGCTCGACCGCGAACGTGGCGCCGGTGCGGCCGAGACCCGACTGGATCTCGTCGGCGATCATCAGCGCGCGGCCCGCCGTGCACAGCTCGCGCACGGCGCGCAGGAACCCGCTCGGCGGGACGTTCACGCCCGCCTCGCCCTGGATCGGCTCGACCAGCACGCCGACCGTGTTGTCGTCCATCGCGGCCCGGAGCGCCTCGACGTCCCCGTACGGGACGGTCCGGAAGCCCGGCGTGTAGGGGCCGTAGGAGTCGTGGGCGTCGGGGTCGGTGGAGAAGCTGATGATGGTGGTCGTGCGGCCGTGGAAGTTGCCCTCGAACGCGATGATGTTCGCCTCGCCGGCGGGCACGCCCTTGACCTCGTAGCCCCACTTGCGGGCGGTCTTCAGGGCGGTCTCGACGGCCTCGGCGCCGCTGTTCATCGGCAGCACCATGTCCTTGCCGCACAGCTCGGCGAGCTCGGTGACGAACGGGCCGAACTGGTCGTGGTCGAAGGCGCGGCTCACCAGCGTGACGCGGTCGAGCTGCCGCCGCGCGGCCTCGGTCAGCCGCGGGTTGCGGTGCCCGAAGTTGACCGCGGAGTAGGCGGCCAGCATGTCCAGGTAGCGGCGGCCCTCCGCGTCGGTCAGCCAGACGCCGTCGGCCTCGGAGACCACGATGGGGAGGGGGTGGTAGTTGTGCGCGCTGTGGTCCTCGGACATCGCTCGCAGCTGGTCGGTCGGCGTCACGACGCTCCTTCGCGGCTCGGCCCGGCCGGTCGTGCCGGGGCATGGCGGGGACACCGGGCGCGGGACCCGGTGCCGAGGGGGAGGGGGTCCGGCGGATCAGGTGGCCGCCGGTCCGTACCCAGCGTATGTTCGGAATTGACTGCCGACCAATGACGAAAGCCGACTCGGGGGGTGTTATTTGTTGCGTCTTGACGAGCTCGACCGGCGGATCGTTGCGCGGTTGCTGGAGGACGGGCGCGCCTCGTACGCGCAGATCGGCGACAAGGTGGGCCTGTCGGCCCCCGCGGTGAAGCGGCGCGTGGACCGGCTCCGCGCGGACGGCGTGATCAACGGCTTCGCGGCCGTGGTCGACCCGGCCGCGCTCGGCTGGACGACCGAGGCGTTCATCGAGATCTTCTGCACCGGGGCGACGTCCCCCGAGGAGATCTACTCCAGCGTCCGCGGCCACCCCGAGGTCGTCGCGGCGTACACGATCAGCGGGGACGCCAGCGCGCTCGTGCACGTGCGGGCCCGCGACATCCAGCATCTGGAGCAGGCCCTCGAACGGCTGCGCCGCGAGGACAACATCACCGCGACCAAGACGGCGATCGTGCTGTCGCGGCTCATCGGCCGCCCGACCGACGCGCCCTCCGGCTGAGGTATTACCGACCAGTAGGCTGCCGCCATGGACTTCGCGACCGCTGACCTCATCGACGACTTCGGGGACGAGCTGCGCAGCTGCGAGACGCAGTTCCGGCAGTACGGCGCGCGGACGGCCTTCGCCGGCCCGGTCGCCACCGTGCGCTGCCATCGCGACAACGGCCTGGTGAAGCGGCTGCTGGGCACCCCGGGGGAGGGCCGGGTGCTGGTCGTGGACGGCGCCGGGTCGCTGGCGTCCGCGCTGATGGGCGACATGATCGCCGCCTCGGCGGTGGCGGGCGGCTGGGCCGGGGTCGTGATCAACGGCGCGGTCCGGGACGTGGCGGCGCTGCGCGGGCTGGACCTCGGCGTGAAGGCGCTCGGCTCCAACCCGCGCAAGAGCGCCAAGGACGGCGCGGGCGAGACCGGCGTCCCGGTGGCGTTCGGCGGCGTGGAGTTCCGGCCGGGCGACTGGCTCTACAGCGACGAGGACGGCATCGTCGTCGCGGAGCGCGAACTCCCGCTCTGACCTGGGCGCATGGCGCGAAATGCCAGGGTGGTCGGCGCAAGATCGTATATGTCGGCCGTAGCCGGGCGGAACCGCGCGTCCTTACGGTCTCCCCGCAACCCAGCCGAGGTAGGGGAGACATGCGCGCCAAGAAGATTCTGCTGGTGCCCGCGGCGGTGATGGGGCTGGTCGTGGGACTCGCGGCCGTCCCGGCCGCCGCGCAGCCGGGGCCCCGGGTGCCGAAACCGACCGCCAACCCGTGGCAGATGCGGCACTGGCCGCAGACGCAGCCGTGGCAGCGGGCGCAGCCGTCCGCCCGCGCGTTCGCGGCGGGCGCCCCGCGCCCGATCGACCCCCAGAACTACGAGCTTCCCGACACGATGACCTGGGACGACTACACCGCGATCCCGGGCGCCTCGTGGGCGGACCCGGCCCGCAAGGGGTCGGTGAAGAACTTCAACGTCGCGATCGTCCTCGCCGACTACCCGAACCAGCCGTTCGAGGTCACGCAGCCGGTGAACTCGTCGGTCTTCGGCAACCCGGTCAAGGTCGGCGACGTCCCGCGCGCGCAGGTGGCGAAGTTCTACCAGGAGTTCCTCAACAAGCCGCAGGACCTGAACCACGGCCACACCCTCCACGAGTACTGGATGGAGGACTCCGGCGGCCGGTTCGGGGTCGACCTGACCGGGTTCGGCGCCTACCAGATGCCCGCCAAGGACCACGAGTACGGCGTGGACGGCATGCAGGGCGGGACGGGATGCCCGACCGGCGACACCTGCGGCCGTGACCTGCGCAAGGACGCGCGCGCCGCGTGGGTCGCCGACATCGGCGAGGAGGCGGCGAACAAGTTCGACTTCGTCTTCTTCCTGAGCGCCGGGCAGGACGAGTCGTCCACCTGGCAGGAGTTCGGCGAGATGAAGTTCGGCACGAAGGAGCGGGTGCCGAACGAGTGGGGGCCGGGCGACCCGGCCCTGACGAACTGGGTGAAGACCCGGTACGTCCCCTGGACGTCCTGGCAGGCCGGCTCGACGATCTGGCCGAACGCCATCCCGGGCGTCTCCTCGACGCAGGCCGAGAGCTCCGGCATGTCCGTGTACGCCCACGAGTTCAGCCACATCCTCGGCATCGGCGACAACTACAACAACCCCTACGGCGACCCGCCGCGCCGCGCCTACAGCGGCCCGTGGGACATGCTCAGCCGCGGCACGTTCAACGGGCCCGGCGGCCCGCACAGCCGGTGGACGATCCCGGCGACGGGCGGCGGGTCCATGGGCGCCCAGCACATGCTGCGCAACAAGCTGAAGCTCGGCATGGTGGACGCCGACGACGTGCTCCAGCTCAGCCGGGACGGGCTCGCCGCGTCGGGCATGGTCGTCGCCAACGTGACGGCCCGGTCGGTCGAGCCGGGCAAGGGCGGCCTGACCGGCATCAACGTCAAGCTCGGTGAGGGCGGCGACAAGAGCCCGAAGTGCGACACCGGCGCCGACCCGCTGTGCGACGGCGGCGGCTACGACAACTACACGCTCGAAGTCGTCGACCGGATGGGCACGGACTCCTTCACGCCGGACTCCGGCGTCCTGCTGGCCAAGACCAAGGACCAGGACCGCGCCCCGTTCATCTGGGTCGAGGACGCCAACCCGCAGGACATCGACAAGGTCGACTTCGTCCTGCCCGACGGCACCCCGAAGAAGATGACGATCGGCGACTACCGGCAGCTCTCCGACGCGCTCTACCACGCGGGGACGAACTCCGGCAGCGAGTACGAGTACGTCGACCAGGCGAACCGGCTGCACTTCTACGTCCTGAACCTCAGGCGGGACCGCAGGGGCGTGCTGTCCTACACGGTCGCGGTCAGTTCGCTGGACGGCGCCGGGCCGCAGCGGCGCGGCGTGCGGGTCGACTCCGGCCCCGCCCGGCCGACCGGCGCGGGCTGGACGAAGTGCACGATGACGCTCACCAACACGGGCCGGGGCGGTGACGGCCCGCACGCCTCCGACGTGTTCCGCCTCAAGGCGTCCGTGTCCGGCGCCGGCTGGACCACGTGGCTGCCGAACGAGCTGGCCACCGCCCCGGCGGGCGGCCGCGCCAAGGTCGAGGTCTGGGCGAAGGCCGGGCCGGGCGCCTCCCGCCACGCGCGGCTCAGCCTGACGGGGACCTCGGAGAGCGCCCCGTCGAAGTCCGACTCGGGGACGTGCGCCCTGCGCTGACCCTTACCGGACGGGACGGCCTCCCCTCGGGGCCGTCCCGTCCGCGACGTCAGGGGAGGCGGGGGTTGACGCCGCCGAAGTAATGGGCCGCGAACCCTAAGTTGTCTTTCCCTAGGTCATGTCGGGGTCGTCCGGAGCTTCCGGCTGGGTATGTCGCGCACTGTGATGATCAAGAGACGCACGGTCACAGCGGTCTCCTGGCCGGGAACCGCGGCCGTCGCGGCGGGCGTCCTGGCGGTCGCCGGCCCGGGCGCCGCCCTCGCGGCGCCCGCCCC